>JAEELO010000079.1 GCA_016282705.1 Candidatus Gastranaerophilales bacterium
ACCGCTATTAGCATTAACAGTCAAAGCGCTTTTCCAAGGCTTTTTATTTTGCCAAACTATTTTATCTTTTTTCTTAGTACCTGAAATTTTCTTTTTCTTTGGTGTTAAAGCCATAATAATACTCCCTTTTCTTAAATATCAATATCCCTGTAATTCAACAGATATTTAATTTTACCGTGGGGGGGGGGTAAATGTCAATCATCATAAGGATTTTAATAAATTATCGTTACATTAATTTTTACTTAAAGACTACAAATTTATTTGAATTTATTTTTTACCTCAAGTTAAAACTCTTCAAAATTTTTAATTATTTATTACAATATATAGAGAGGCAAAAATGATAGATACTCACTCACATATAAATTTTGACGAATATAAAGAGAATTTTGATAATTTTTTATCGGACATAAAAAATAGCGGAGTTTCTAATGTTATTATTCCGGGAGTTGACCCGTCAACATTTGATGAAATTATTTCATACTGCGAAAAATATAATATGTTATATGGTGCAATAGGTGTACATCCCTCCGAATATAAAACATATACGGATAGCGCGGAAAAACAAATAATCAAACATTTAAAACATCCTAAAATTGTAGCAATGGGAGAAATAGGACTTGATTATCACTGGGAACCCGAAACTAAAGAAGAACAAAAATTTCTTTTAAATAAACAGCTTAAAATAGCACAAGAAATGCAAGTACCTGTAATTATTCACGACAGAGAAGCACATGAAGATTGTATTGAAATATTACAACATTATAAACTTAAAGATGTAATTTTCCATTGCTTTTCGGGAGATAAAAATTTTGCAAAAAAATGCATAGACAATGGATACTATATTGCAATAGGCGGGGTTGTAACATTTAAAAATGCTTTTGATTTAAAAGAAGCAGCTAAATATGTTCCGTCAGATAAACTTCTTCTTGAAACGGATGCACCGTATCTTGCTCCCGTACCTTTTAGAGGGAAATTAAATTCCCCTGTCTATTTAAAATACATAGCACAAGAGATAGCAAACCTTCGTAATACTGATGTAAATGAAATAATGGAGCAAACAACTATCAACTCAAAGAAAGTTTTTGGTATCTGATGGCAAAAGAACGGCTTGATAAAATATTAACTGACAAAGGTTTCTTTGAAACTAAAAGCAAAGCACAGGCTGCAATAATGGCAGGCGACGTAAAAGTGGACGGTGTTGTCATAACAAAAGCAGGCTTTCAGATAGAAGAAAAAGAAAATACCGTTTTTGAAATAAAATCAATGCCATTCGTATCACGCGGCGGATTTAAATTAGATAAAGCAATAAAAACATTTAATATTGATTTAAACGGTAAAATTTGTCTTGATGCAGGTGCTTCAACAGGCGGTTTTACGGATTGTATGCTTCAAAACGGAGCAAAAAAAGTATACAGTGTAGATGTCGGTTACGGGCAAATTGCGTGGAAGCTCAGAACTGATAACCGTGTTAAGGTTATTGAAAAAGTAAACATTAAAAATTGCAGTGAATCGGATATTTATGACGAAAATGATGAAAGAGCAAATTTTCTTACAATGGATTTGTCCTTTATTTCCATAACAAAAGTTCTTCCAAATCTTTTAAAACTTGCATCACAAAAAAGTTTTGAAATTGTTTCTCTTATAAAACCTCAATTTGAAGCAGGCAAAGAGCAGGTAGGAAAAAACGGTGTAGTTCGTGAAACAGAAACCCATATAGAAGTTATCAATAAAATAATAGACTGCTGCAAATCATACAATCTTAAAATCAAAGATTTAACATACTCCCCGATAAAAGGACCTAAAGGGAATATAGAGTACTTAATTTATCTTTCAAATAACGGTGAAGATAGTGAACTTGATGTAAAAAGCCTTGTAAACTCGGCACATAATGAAATATAACTTACTGATTTACAGCAAAATCCAACTTTTGTTGAACGGGTTCAGCTTCAAATAATTCTCCTACAGTGCAGCCTATAGCATCACATAATCTGTCCATATTATCATATGAAGGTTGTGTGCGTCCGTTTGCCCAGCTGTATACTGTTTGTTGCGGCAAATCCAATACCTGAGCAAGTTTATACAAGCTCCAGCCTCTTTTTGTCTTAACAGTCTCTTTTATTTTAATTTTCATTTCCCCTCCTGAAAATTATTCAACAAACTTATATATCATTATACATATGTTACAAATGTTAATATACTATTTAGCTAAATATTTCATACTTTTGGATGACAGATTTTTTTGAATTTCCATTAAAATAAGTACTATAATATATCATTTTTGAACTTTATTATTTCATTTCTCGTTTAAAAAATATATAATATTAACAATATTAGATTTTTTTACAGAAATGGGTATATAATTTATTATAGGAAATGTAGGAATTTCGTAAAAAATATTTAGCACTATAAGAGGATAGTATATGAAAAAAAGTTTAATGCTTGGTTTGATTATAATGGTAACATTAGGTTTTTGCGGTATTAATAATGCTTTTGCAGCAGTAAATAACGGAATGATTAAATCAGCTATAAATAAATATAAAGCTAAAAATTATGTAGGCTGTATTTCCGATTTAAGAATGTATACAGATGAAGACAAGATGAATGCAGTGGCATGGTACTACTTAGGCAGTGCTTATATGAACATTTCAATGAAACAAGAAGCATATGATGCATATGAAAGAGTTATAGCATTAAATACGGTTCCTAAACTCACATCATACGCAATTCAAGCAGAATTATGTATGCAAGATTCAAGCAATTGCAGATACAGAAATTTTACAAATGAAGAAATTAAACAATTAAGAGCAAATCCGTTAGAATTTATGAAAACATATGAAGCTAACAGAAATATACAAACTATAGACCCTGAAACAAAAGAAATAGAAGCATTAATTAATTCAGGCACATACGGTTCTCGTGTACATCCGTCTGCTCAAGAATTTATAAATCAAGAAAGAACAAAAATCAGACAAAGTCAGATTAACGAAAACAGATAATAAATGTCTTTTGAAGAACAAGTAAAAATTATATATAATAATAACTCCGGACAAAATGACGAAAAAGAAGTCCGGAGTTATAGTATTTCGGCACAAAAAGCACTTCAAGAAGGCAATATTAAAGAGGCATATTCAATATATGATAAAATACAATCCTTATCGGGATGCGGTTATTGCAATTTTTTACTGGGTAATTTAGATGAAGCCGAAATTCAATTAAATCTGATAAAAGGGTATTCTTCTTTTGTCAATTGGCTTATTTCACTTATTGGCATAATTAAAGAATATGAAGATTATGAATTTCCGACATATATGCAAATAAAATGTTTTTATGAGCAAGATTTAGATATGCTTTTAAACTGCAAAAACAATGACCTTGCACAAAAAATAATAAACAAAAACCAACATTTGGAATATTTTAACAGAGAGATATATAAATATAGCGCAAGAGTTTTACTAAACCATGGAGATACTCTAACATCAGAACAGCTGCTGTACAAAAGTCTTGATATTTTATATAAAGACCCTGAAACCCATTATTTACTGGGTGAAATATATTTAAAAAGATTTGAAACGGAAAAAGCGAAAAAAGCATTTATAAATGCTAACAAAGTAGTCGGGGAATACTTACCTGCATTAAAAAAAATAAATGATTTAAGTGACTGATTGTATAATTTCAATTCTGTTGTAAAATATTATTATAGAGTCTTATTAGGAGAAGTAGAACATGTTCGAACGTTTTACGGAAAAGGCTATAAAAGTAATAATGCTTGCACAAGAAGAAGCAAGAAGACTGGGTCATAATTTTGTAGGTACAGAACAAGTTTTGTTAGGTTTAATCGGCGAAGGCACCGGTGTTGCAGCTAAAACCCTTAAAACAATGGGCGTAACACTAAAAGACGCAAGGGTCGAAGTCGAAAAAATTATAGGCAGAGGTTCGGGCTTTGTTGCGGTAGAAATTCCTTTTACGCCTAGAGCAAAAAGAGTTTTAGAATTATCATTAGATGAAGCCAGACAGCTTGGTCATAACTATATAGGTACGGAACACCTTTTATTGGGACTTATACGAGAAGGTGAAGGTGTTGCCGCAAGAGTACTTGAAAATTTAGGTGTTGACCTGAATAAGGTACGCAGTAATGTTATAAAAATGCTCGGTGAAACAAAACCCACGCAAGCAGCTGCAACTGCAAGCACTTCATCAGGTAAAACAAAGACTCCAAGCCTTGATGAATTCGGTACTGATTTAACAGCAGCCGCACAGGAACAGCGTCTTGACCCTGTTGTAGGCAGAGAAAAAGAAATCGAACGTGTAATACAAATCCTTGCAAGAAGAACAAAAAATAACCCTGTTCTTTTAGGAGAACCCGGTGTAGGTAAAACAGCTGTAGCAGAAGGTCTTGCTGCAAGAATAGTAAACGGCGAAGTCCCTGACATTCTTGAAGGCAAAAAAGTTGTTCAGCTGGATATGGGGTTGCTTGTTGCAGGTACTAAATACAGAGGTGAGTTTGAAGAACGTCTTAAAAAGATAATGGATGAAATTCGTCAGGCAGGAAACATTATTCTTATTATTGATGAAATGCATACATTAATAGGAGCAGGTGCTGCAGAAGGTGCTATTGACGCGGCAAACATCTTAAAACCGGCTCTTTCAAGAGGCGAAATTCAGGTTATAGGTGCTACAACCCTTGAAGAATATAAAAAATATGTTGAAAAAGACTCTGCATTAGAAAGAAGATTTCAACCTATAATTATTGACGAGCCATCTATTGAAGATACAATAGAAATCTTAAAAGGATTAAAATCAAAATACGAAGAACACCATAAATTAAGAATTTCTGATGAAGCACTTGTTGCCGCAACAGAACTTTCTTCTAAGTATATAACCGACAGATTTTTGCCGGATAAAGCTATAGATATTATTGATGAAGCTGCTTCTAAATTAAGAATTCAGACAAGCAATCTTCCTCCTGAAGGTAAAGAGCTTGAAAAACAGCTAAAAGCAATAATAAAACAAAAAGAAGATGCAATAAGAAATCAAGAATTTGAAGAAGCTAATAATCTCAGAGAAGATGAAGCTGATTTAAAAGAAAAAATTCTTGAAATGTCGCAGAAATGGCGTGAAGATAATGAAGAAAACAAACCTACCGTAACAGTTGAAGATGTTGCGACAGTTGTTGCAACAATGACAGGTATTCCTACAACAAAGATTACGGAAGGTGAAAGTGAAAGACTTCTTAAATTAGAAGATACACTTCACGAAAGAGTTATCGGTCAAGATCAAGCCGTTGTATCATTGTCTAAAGCAATAAGACGTGCAAGAGTCGGTTTAAAATCTCCTGACAGACCAATAGGCAGCTTTATTTTCTCAGGTCCTACCGGTGTAGGTAAAACCGAACTTGCAAAAGCATTGGCAGAGGCTGTATTTGGCAGTGAAGACAGCATGATTCGTGTTGATATGTCAGAATATATGGAAAAACATTCGGTTTCCAAATTAATCGGTTCTCCTCCCGGATATGTAGGATATGATGAAGGCGGACAATTAACCGAAATCATAAGAAAGAAACCATACAGTTTAATTCTGTTCGATGAAATTGAAAAAGCACATCCTGACGTATTCAATATAATGCTTCAAATATTGGATGACGGTCGTTTAACTGATGCTAAAGGAAGATACATCAATTTCAAAAATACAATCATCATAATGACCAGTAACGTAGGTGCAAGTATGATTACAACAACAAGCAAACTTGGATTCTCCGTTGCTCAGGATGAAGCTAAAGATAAATATGAACACCTTAAAGATACGGTTATGGAAGAAATGAAAAAATCCTTCCGTCCGGAATTCTTAAACAGGGTTGATGATATTATTGTATTCTCACATCTGTCTAAGACTGAAATCAGACAAATTGTTGATTTAATGCTTAAGAGTTTATTTAAACGTATTGAAGCAAAAAATCTTGTAATTGAAGTTACTGATGAAGTTAAAGATTACTTGGGTGAAGCAGGATATTCTGAAGCCTATGGTGCAAGACCGTTAAGAAGATTAATCCAAAAGAAAATAGAAGACGGACTTGCTGAAGAAATTCTTTCAGGTAAATACTCAGAAGGCAATAAAATTGTTCTTAAATTAAAAGATCAGAAGATTGTCTTTGAATGTGAAAAGATATAATTATTAATTAATATAAAAAGACTCCCATAGGGGGTCTTTTTTTTTGTTTAGCTAAATGCTATAATGGTAGCATGAGAAAAATATTATTAGACTGTTTATCTTCTTATTCATCTGACACATGAAGTGAGTGCCACTCAATTTAATGTGTTATTTTTTAATTTATGAAAGAAGAAAAGGCGGTTTTGTATGCATAAGTTTGCTACGTATTTTTCAGTAATATTTTTATTACTTTCTTTAGCAATGCTGTTTAGTGTTGTATATTTCAATTTACCACTAATTTTAAACGGAAACAGGATAGCATTATTTGTATTTTTAAATTGTATAATGCTCGTAGGTGTAGGTATATTCTTTAATATATTTAAAGAAAGAATTATTTTATACTGGCAAAACTACAGAAGAGAAAAACAAATATAATTTATTCTTCATTAAAAACATCATAAGCTTTATATGAGCTTCTTGTAAGCGGTGAAAAGAAGGTGTGTTTTATACCTATTTGCTTTGCAATTACGGAAAGTTCATCATATTCTTCCGGTTTATAATATTTAATCACCGGTAAATGTGATTTGGTAGGCGCTATATATTGACCTATAGTAACAATATCACATCTGATTTTTACCAAATCATTAAATACTTGGATAAGTTCTTCTTTTGTTTCACCGAGTCCGACCATTAAACCTGTTTTAGTCAAAATCTTTGAGTGTTCTTTAACATATTTAAGAAAATTTAAAGAACGTATATAATCCGCTTGCGGTCTGGCTTTTTCATATAAAGAAGGAACCGTTTCTATATTATGATTAAAAACATCAGGGCAAGCTGAAATTACAGTATCTATACTATTGGAATTTCCTTTAAAATCCGGTGTAAGAACTTCTATTTTTATTTTTTCATCGTACTTTCTTATTTCTTTAATTACGTTAGCAAAATGTTCTGCACCGCCATCAGGCAAATCATCACGTGTAACCGAAGTAATTACAACATACTTTAACCCCAATTTTTTAACGGCTTGCGCCACTTTTTGAGGTTCTTCCGAATTAAGCGGCTGAGGCTTACCGCAAGAAATATTACAGAAGCGGCAGTTTCTTGTACATTCATTACCCATAATAAGAAATGTAGCTGTATTTTTCGAATAACATTCACCTTTATTAGGGCAGCGAGCAGCCTCGCATACCGTATTCAGACAGTTATCCTTTAATATATGCCTTACCAGTCTTGTTTTTTCGGTATCAACAAGTCCTCGTTTTAAATATTCGGGCAATCTTTCTCTTTTTGTTTCCATATTAAAATTATAAACAAAATATGATTTATTTTGCAGTCAATAATGCATTTTTATTTTCATCAAATGTAAATTCAATCATATCTTCTTCTTTGGGGAAAGCGGAATATACGTTCGTTACAGCAGTATTTTCAATATCACTTTTGTGAAACATATTTTTATTTATATAATTTAAACCGATAAAAGAAATTGCAATTAAAGATGTGATAATAATGCTCAAAGCAATGATAGCTTTTTTATATATAAAATCAAACCCGTCATTATTCTCTTCTTTTAATCGTTTTAAGATTTTTTTAGAAAAATTAAAATTTAAATTATTTTCCAATCCTGTAACTGATTGTTTTATGTTGTTCCTTAGTTTATATGCATTTGATAAATCTTTTCTTGCCGTTTTCGAACTTAATAAATATTTTCTGAATTTTAAACTGTCTTCGTAACTTAATTCATCATCAATATAAGGAGATATATTGTTATAAAAATTTTCATATTCTTTTATATTAAAAGTTTTATCCGTATCAATTTTATTAAATTCATCCACCAATTTTTCATATTCAAAATGGAGATTAGACATTACATTTTTCATTTCAATATATTTTTTATAACAATCACCACACTTGAGTAAATGTGTTTCTACAATAAATTTATTTTCATCATCAAGTTTATCTTCAATAAAAAGAGATAATAAAGATAATATTTTTTTGCAGTCGATATTGTACATAATCATTTCCTTTCAAGCAACATAGGGTTTAAGACATTCTTGTAATTTGTTTCTTGCACGTGCAATTCGTGATTTAACCGTTCCTACATTCGTTTTTGTAATATCGGCTATCTCTTCATAACTTAAACCTTGCAATTCACGCAAGATAATAACAATCCTAAAATGCTCGGGTAAAGCGCAAATTAACTCCCGAATAACATCGGTTAATTCTTTTCCGACTGTACGCTCATCAGGTTTAAGGTGATTATCACAAATATTTAAAGCTGAATCTTCCTCATCATTTAACCAATAACTGTCTATTGATATAGCAGGAGGGAAATGCTGTTTTTTTCTGAGTTCATCATAAAATAAATGAGTTATAATTTGCCCCAGCCAAGATTTAAACATTCTTGGATTTTTCAAATTTTTAATGTTTTTCGACATGCGAAATAATACCTCTTGAGTTAAATCCGCAATATTTTCCTTTGAAGCACCAAGATAACAAAAAGAGGCATAAATATTCTTTTGTTCTCTTTTTATCAATTCTTCTACGGCATTATAATCATTTTGCTGCGAAGAGATAATCAAATCTGTCAAAGTCATATTTTTATAATTTTTTTTAGATAATCCTGTCATATTTAATAAATAAAAGAAACTTAAAGCTAACGATATAACCCGTTAGGCAAATCATAAGGATTATTTTTAAATATAAAAGAGTATATCAATATAGTAATAGTAAATATTAAAAATTTTTAAATAAAATGCTTGACTATGAATTATGCTTTAGTTAAACTAATAACTGTAAATAGGCTCCCATCGTCTAGAGGCCTAGGACACATCCCTTTCACGGATGCGACAGGGGTTCAAATCCCCTTGGGAGTACCATTTTTTGAAGCATAAGCTTCATTTTTTTTTGCTGATTTTCAGCAGAGTATAGTCGAGCGATAACGAGCGAATTTGAAGTAAAAAATAAAAGATTTTATCTATCCATAATATATTCTTTATAAAAATCTATCATTCTTCCCCAGTTTTTAACTGAGATATATTCGTTGTCAGAATGCATTAGTCCTGCTTGTTCGGGAGTAAGAACACAAGGCAGAAATCTGTATGTATTATCTGATATTTCCGCATAATCTCTTGCATCAGTTGCGCCAAGTGTTAAATATGGCGCAACAATTATATCAGGATATAATTGTTGAATATTTTTAACTAACTTTTTATATTCTTCCGAATAAATATTTGAAGATATACTGGGTTCCATAAATGTTAAATATTCAATTTTAACAGTTTCGTCAGGAATTGTTTTCTTAATAAGCTTATTTATAAACAGCTTCACGTCATCAGTGGATTGCCCCGGTAAAATTCTTGAATCTATAAGCATTGAAGCATCATCAGAAACGGCATTTTGTACATTTGACGCTTCTATTATCGTAACAGCCAATGTTGAACGAATTCGAGCATTATCTTCATTATTTCGGGACAATTTCCAAATAAAAAACGGTCTTAGTAATTTTCTGTTAGAAATTAAAAATCTCGTTAAAAATCCATAACTGTTATAAGTTTGTTTATAATATTCTTCTATTTCTTTTGAAATATGTGACGACATTTTATTTGAATTAGCAGCCAACATAAGTTTTGCAAGTTTTTTGGTAGCCTGATTGTTTGAAGGACTTGAGGCATGCCCGCCTTTACCGAAAACCGTAATTTTAGTTAACAGTCTTCCTTTTTCTGCCGTACCAACAAAGGCAAAATATTGACCGTTCTTATTAACTATTCTGCCGCCTTCATCAACAACCGTACTAAATTTAATATTTTTTTCTCTGAAATATTCAATTATCTGCATTGCCCCTTCACCGGAACCCGTTTCTTCAGTATGAGAAAAGGCAACATATAAATCAGCCTGAGGATGAAAATCTTCTTTTAATAAAGAATTTAAAGCTTCTAAAATAGCAAATACGGAACCTTTATCATCAATTGTTCCTCTTGAATATATATTTTCTTCATCATAATATCCCGAAAACGGAGGATGTTTCCATTTTGCTTCATCTTTAACCGAAACAACATCATAGTGAGCAGTTAAAAGATTGGGCTTTAAAGCTTCATTAATTCCTTTGTATTTAATTACAACATTATAATTGTTGATATATTCGACATCACATTTGGAAAAAATCAACGGGTATGTTGATTGAAGATAATGAATAAAATCATCAAAGTCGGTAAATTTTGTTTGATTATATATAGGATTACTTATAGTTTTTATTTGCAATCCGCCTTGCAGACGATTTAATGCGTCTTTTGAAGGAATATCAACATTATCATTCAAAACAAAAGTATTTTTAGGTAATGAATTAATGTCAATAAATGTTTTGACAAGCATTAAACTTGTAATAAAAACAGCAAAGATAACAACTATACAAAATAATTTATTCATATGCCGATTATATCATATTTTTTATAATCGGTTAATTATGCTATAAATTCTTTTGTAGTTTTCATAGTATTAGGGAATAAAGAAGAATATATTTCATTAATTTTAGCAGGATTAGAATCTACTATAGTAGAAAAACATTCGGCAAAATTTTCCCTTAAACCTTCTCTGGTAATATCAGATTCATCAATGCCATCTTCAAAATTAACACCTTCAACATAGTGCTTTAAATATGCCATCATCTCTTTTACATTTTCACCGCAAACTTTGGCATCATCTTGTTGAAGCATAGAATAAATATTTTTTAAATCTGCTAAATATGCCTGTTTAAATGTATCAGTAGAAGATAATTCATTATCTACAAGATGTCCTACTTCATGAGTGACTGTATCTTCACCCTGAAGCAGAACACTGCCTTCCAATTCTGCATTTTTTCTTTCGTGGTTATCTTCGACAACGACGATTGCTTTATCTCTTCTGGAAATAAAACCAAATGCATCTAATGCACAATTTTGAAATTTTTCATTGGTTTTTGAAAATTCATCAGGAATTTCTGAATTTTTATCTTTCAAAATTATGATATTATCAATCTTTGCTAATGCTTGTAGCACTTTTGGCGAATATTGGCGCATATTTTCGTAACTGTTAAATATGCTGTTTGCAAATTCAGTATCAACACCTTCTGCAACATATGATTGTTTTATATGTTGCGAAGTTTGTTGTTGATTATATCTTGTTATATTATTTACTGAATTTACCATATATATCTTACCTTAAAGAACTTTTAATCGGTTTTATGCTACCAATGACAGTGACGGACAATCCAAATCTCTATCTAAGTCCAAATCCAAATCACGATCCAAATCACGGTCTAAATCACGGTCCAAATCACGGTCTAAATCACGGTCAAAGTCCAAATCTTTATCCGCATCTCTATCCAAATCCATCGTTTTTGGTTGATATACATTAAATCTCGAATTAAATGCATTAACTGACGACATAAAATACTACCTCCACTTTTTTCGTATACATAATAATTAAAAAATTTTTAATGGAGTGATTTCAATATTATTATTTCTTGTTACAAAATTTAATAAAAAAATAAGAACCGCAAATTGCGGTTCTTATTCTCAATAACTATATTTCCTAAAATAATCTTTTTAAAAGACCTTGGAAACCTTGTCCGTGACGAGCTTCATCCTTTGCCATTTCGTGAACTGTATCATGAATAGCATCATAGCCTAATTCTTTAGCTCTTTTTGCAATAGCCATTTTTGCGGCACAAGCACCGGCTTCTGCTTCAGCTCTCATTTCAAGATTTTTCTTGGTTGAATTCGTAACAACTTCACCTAATAATTCTGCAAATTTAGCAGCATGTTCAGCTTCTTCAAAAGCATATCTCTTATAAGCTTCTGCTACTTCGGGATATCCTTCTCTTTCAGCTTGTCTGCTCATTGCCAGATACATACCAACTTCTGTACATTCACCTGCAAAGTGGTCTTTTAAACCTTGTAATACTTCTGCATCAACGTCTTTACCTACTCCGATTACATGTTCTGTAGCCCAACTTAAACCTTTTGTATCATCTACCTTATTAAATTTATCAGCACTAACACCGCACATAGGACATTTATCCGGTGCTTTATCCGCTTCTACTGTGTATCCGCAAACGCTGCATACAAATTTTGCCATTTTCTACCTCAATCTTTCCTTTTGTCTATCTACCCTATTATACAATAACATAGCCAAAATTAAAAATGATAAGAATTATCTTTTTTGTGCAATTATTACTCTTGCTATATTATTCATATCTTGAACAATATTTTTAATTGTAAAATTATACTCTTTTAGCAGTATTGAAACTATTTCCGCCTGATTTTGCCCAATTTCAAATGCTAAGAAACCGTTTGGGAGCAAAAATTTATCTGATTGTTTTATTATTTTTTCATAATACTCTATACCGTTTTCGTCTTTTGTATACAATGCATTCGGCGGGTCAAAATCTCTAACTTCAATTTGCAGAGTATCTTTATCCTTTAACGGAATATACGGAGGGTTGGAAACTATAATATTATATTTTAACGTAACATTTTCAAATAAGTCTGATTTATATATATTCAAATTATTTTGTATATTATGAAACAAAGCATTTTTTTTAGCCGTTTCAACTGCTTCCGTTGATATGTCAATCGCATCTGCAATAATATTTGAATTTTCCAATAACAGAGTTACGGGAATACAACCGCTTCCGGTTCCAATATCAAGAATTTTGGGATTAAAAATATTTTGAGAAATATTTAGTACTTCTTTTACCAAAATTTCAGTTTCAGGTCTTGGAATAAGAGTATATTTATCCACAAAGAATTTTCTTCCGTAAAAAAAGGCCTGCCCTATAATTTGTTGAATCGGTCTATGGGTTAAAACTCTTTCTTCAATTACCTTATTAAGTTTTGCTGTTTGCCATTGTTCAAGCGATTTACCAAGCATAAAATCTTTATATCCGTAATTAAAAAGAGTATCAAGTGCAAAATCTATTTCACTTCTTGCCTCATCAAAAGAAAACCCATGCTTTAAATATACATCAATAAACGCTTTTCTGTACATGGCTATATTGTACTACATATATTTTTTATTGTTCAAATTTTATATTTTATTTAAACCAATCTTTTAAAGAGAACTTTGTTTTTTTAGTATTTGTATTTTCCAAAAACATTTTTTTTAAAATAGGATTTGTATGCAGTGAAAAGGAAGACGCCTGTTTCTTTTCAGGTTCTTCCTTTTTACTGTTTTCTATTTGCAATCTTATTATTTTTTTATCTTCCATATAGATTTAAAAAATTTTTTTAATCTAAAATTGCCCTGCAATTATTATTGAAGTTGAGATGCACAATGAGGGCATTTCGTTGCTTTAATATTAATAGTTTCAAAGCAATACGGGCATTCTTTTGTAGTTGGTGTTGCAGCTTCTTCTGCAGCGGCTTCAGCTTTATCGTTAGCTTTAAGCTTGTTAATACCTTTAACCAATAAGAACACTGCAAATGCAACAATTAAGAAGCTAATTAATGTATTTATAAATACACCGTAGTTAATTGTAACTAAACCTGCATTTTGAGCATCAGCAACCGTTTGATATTTTGTTCCGTCTCCGCCCAATGCAAAATATAAATTTGAAAAATCAACTTTTCCTAAAACCATACCAATCGGAGGCATAATAATATCTTTAACTAAAGAATTAACTATAGGAGAAAATGCTCCGCCTATAATAATACCGATAGCCATGTCAATTACATTGCCTTTTATGGCAAATTCTTTGAATTCGTTTAAAAACCCTTTAATCATAATTTACTCTCTCCTTACTAACTTTCCAAAATTCTTTTTGCAGCTTCAACTACAGAAAGTCCATTAACATTAAGATATGAATTTTTTGTTTTTAAATTTGATAATATACCGTCGATTGTATCCCAAGGTTTTTTCTTTTTATGGACTTTTTCCACATCATCGCCGGTTATATATAATTCTACCCTATCCCCATTTTGAGCAGCCATTGCCATTAAACCATCCGCAGGAGAATTAGCATACTTTTTTGTAACATCTTTCATCATCAATCTTCCGTTACTTGTATGCGGCATTAATATATCATTTATTTTCTTTATTTTATACGGGTTTCCGGATACTGCTATAACAGTCCCGAATGAAACCTTAGTAACAGCCACTTCGCAGCCCTCTATTCTGATTACACAATCATAATAACATATAAAGAAAAAAAATTGCTATATTGTAACGGATTGTAGATTTTTTCGCAATAAATATTAACTTAAGAATAGAAATTTTATGTATAAATACTTATTTTAATTACGAAAACAGCCATTCAAAATAATCCGATTTACCGTTTTTGTCCGAATCTATAATATATGCCTGTTCAGGTGCTGTAGCATGTCCTCCCGGCACACAAGTTACACTTTTTACTTTATCAGATTTTTTGGCAAGTCCGGGCATGTACGATAAACTGCCTTTTTCATCATTTTGTGCATAATAGCCTATTACATCAACTTTTGATTCATTTATGCTGGTATTGGAAGCAAATCCGCTTATTAAAGCTGCTCTATGAAGTTTATATTTATTTTGTTGGTCATTAAAATGCGCCGCAAAATACTGTACACCGATTGCACCGTCGCAATGTCCGGATAACGAGATTTTATCTTGATCTATTTTTACGTTATATCTGGATTGGAAATCATCGAGGATATTACATACTTGTGAAACAGCACTTTGCTTTTTCCAAGAATGCGGTCTTGAAGTATCTTGTGATTGCGGGAATATAACATATCCGTTAAATTTAGCCAAATCAACCGTTTGTTGTTTTCCGTTGATTAACACTTGAGCCATGGATGTATTTCTTATTTCTGATTCTCCACCGCCAAATTCATTACCGCCGCCATGAAGGAATACAAGAACAGGATATTCTTTATTAGGATCGGGGTTTTCAGGGCCTACAACCAAATATGGCCAATTTCCGCCCTGCGCCTGAACATATTCCGATTTTAACGTAATATCATTACTAAATAAGCCTTGGTCGGATGAGAAGCCCAGTTCCTTCTTCTTGTCATTTATCTCTAATGTGTTTATCGCTGCATCTACTTCACTTATTCTCTTATTCGCCTCCGTTATCTTCCCCTGAGCAGCTGTTATCTTATCTGCTTTTAATTTATCATATGCAGCCTGCGCATCCTCA
>JAEELO010000012.1 GCA_016282705.1 Candidatus Gastranaerophilales bacterium
AAACAAAAGAATACAAAGCATATAATAATGTTGTTCTAAATAAAGGAAAAGCAAAAGGAATATTGTGGGGAGGAAATCTTTCTACTTTAACGGCACTATCAGGAACAAATTTTGTGCCGGATGAAAATTTAATATTATTTTTGGAGGATTTAAACGAACCTGTTTATAAAATTGATAAAATGCTTACACAGCTTTTTAATGTTAAAAAAATTGTAAAAAATGTTAAAGGAATTGCTTTTGGAGAATTTAAGGATATAGAAAATCCTAAAATGCTTGAAGAAGTTGAAAAAGAACTTGTAAAAAAATATGATATTCCTGCCTGCAGCGGATTTAGATTTACTCATAATAAAACAAAAGATACGATTCCTGTTGGTATTCCGGCAGAATTTAATGCTAATACTGGGGAAATACATATTTCGGGTGAATGAATTTATAAAGGTTACATAAAATCAACCATTTGGTATATTTGCATTATCCTATATCTTGTTTTATCATAGTATAGTATAGTATAGTTGTAAACCTAAAAGAAGAGGTTGTTATGGGATATAATAAAATATTATATTCGGTTCTCGCCGGAACAATAGGATTATCTTCTGCACAGGCAGATATCACTTATGATGCTTCATTAGAGGCATTATCGGATAATACCTTAAAAACAATAGAATCAGATAATTTTGATAATTTTATTCCAAAACATATTACTGTTTCCAGTGATAATTATACTGTTAATAATAAAAAATATTCCGGTTTTACGGGTGGTGCTGCAACTTTGCCTACGTTGAATACTACTAAATACGAAGTAGAAGAATATTTAGATTCTCCACATCCCCCTCATGAATTAACACAAGGAACACCATCTGCAGGTGATGTTTCACTTATTATGAACGGGCAGAGCTATTATTATACTCCAAGTTCAGGGGAAAATTTTGAATTTCTTCAATTAATTGCCTCATACGCAAATGCTGCAATTGTTCCAACTACTGATACATCAAATGCTATGTATAAATTTGGTGATACATATTATACATACGATAAAAATAAACTGCCGTTAAGTGTATATGAAGAAAGTCCTGCAACTGCAGCGGATTATAACTATGCAATATACACTACCAATGCTTACGGGGAAAAATCAACTAATTACTACAACATTAATTATAATCCCAACGGAGAGAAAATACTCGTTACAACTTGGGAAGAAGTAGCGGATGGCTCGGGTTATACCTGGATTAATGATAAAGTACCTGCTTCCGAAATTAATTATTCTAATGATGACTCCGTATCAGGAATAATTCGTTTTGATTTGCCATATAAAAGTGGTGATAAGCAAACCAAATATTATAAATTCACTTATAATATTCCTGCAGGTTATACACCAGAAACAAATCAAGTTACAACATACGGGGATGTTACAAATATAACTTTCTATAGAATTGAAACAGGTTCGGGCAATGGTGTAGCGTTGTTTGAAAAAGGGAGTAATACTAATGTAAAAGCTGATTTTATCGGCAATAGAAGAGCAACATCAGGCACCTTTTATACGGAAAACGTAACAGTAAATAAAGTAGAAGGTGATTTTATAGGAAATGAAGCTAATCAGGGTATCGGAATTGAAGTTAAAGGAAGTATAAAAGAAATTGTAGGAAACTTTATTGCCAATACTTCAATAGGAACCAATAATAAAAATAACGGTGGTGCTATTAATGCTTGGGGCGGCGGTAAAATTGACAGTATATATGGTGTATTTATAGGTAATACAGGTGCAAATGCAGGGGCAATAAATGTCGGAGGCTCAGCAGGTTACACTATAGGCATCATAACGGGTGATTTTATTGCCAATTATGCAAAGAACGGTAGCGGCGGTGCTATTTTTAATGCACATGAAGCGTCTGTTATTAATGCAATAACAGGAGATTACATCGGAAACAAGGCGACAAAGGATGGCGGTGCTGTTTACAATGTAGGTATTCTTCGTGATATTACGGGTGATTTTATAGGCAATTCAGCTTCCGGCAGAGGCGGCGCCATTTATAACGCACAAAAAGACAATGTAACTTCCGGTGCTGAGATGAGATATATTGTCGGCGACTTTATAGGAAACACGGCTACAGGCGATGGTGGTGCTATTTATAATAAAGGCGCAATAACAGAAATTACTGCTGATTTTATAAGCAATAAATCCTCATCAAAGGGCGGTGCTATATATAATAACGGCAGCATGAAAATTATTGCCGAAGTTGGAGATGTTATTTTTTATGATAATAAAGATTCAACGGGCTATAATGATATTTATCAGGAAGGTAAAGCTGGCGGTACATACCTAACATTAAATGCAGCACAAGACCGTACAATGGCATTTAACGGTTCTATAAAAGGTGTAAAACACAATGACAGTGGAACATACCCTACTATAATAATTAATAAAGCTGTAACTGGCACTGATATCGGCGGTACCTATGAATTTAACAACCTTGTTGAATCCAACGAATTTGAATTATACAATAATGCTTATATTAAACTTGGTTCAAATACCCAAATGGACGGCAGTACAACCTATGGTAAATTGAATTTGACCAATAACGGAAACTATTTTCGCAGATTTGAAATAGACTCAACGGGTGCTACCGTTGATTCCGTAAACGACCATATTGATAATCATATTCTTGGTGAACCCCATTTCGGAAGTAATTTAAATATAAAAATTGATTTAGATGTAGAATCCGGTACTGATGGTGCTGCAGATACTTTTAAAATATCTGGTAATTATTCAAATGATAAAGAAATTAAAATTACAGAAATTAATTTCCTAGGAGACAATTTCTATAATAATCCGGCACCTTATCTAAATCAGGAAAAAACAATTAAAGTTTTAAACAGAGTAAATTCCAATGATATTGAATTAACTGTTGACTCTTCTATAGTAGATAATGTAATAGGTACAAGAGAAGAAAATGAATTAATAGTTGATAGCTTAAATAAAAAATGGGACGAAAAATTCAAAGATGAAAAAAAGACCTATGAAATACACGGTACTGTTACTACTGCAAAAACAGGTTCTGTAGGTGATAATCCTGACAGTATTAAATATACAATTACCGAACTGCATGTTGGTACTGATAATGTAGATTCACTGAGAGATACTCTTTCTGTATTAAACCAAGCAGAAGGGGATAGAAGCTTTACTGCAACAGAAGGAACAAAAAATTATACAACAACTGAAGACTTAGGTGAAACAGGCGCAGGAACACTTACCATAACAGGTGTTGATGGCTCTGTATTCAGCATAGGATTAGATACAGGTTTTGAACTCAGGAACGAAACAACTTTAAATTTAAATTCCGTTGAAATAAAAGGTGCAAGCCCGTTCGTTAATGTTTTAAACGAAGATGCGGTTGTTAATCTTAATAATACAAATGTAAAATCTAATATTGCAGGTTCTGTTTTATACAGTTTAAATACCTCAGGAACAAATATAATTAATGCAGATATTAAAAAATCAAATATTACAAACTCCGGCGAATTGGCTGTTATGAAAAATGATGCCTTTATAGATTCTACATTAACAAACCAAACAGACGGTGCTTTAAATCTGCAAACACAAGCTATAGAAACACAGAATTTTAACTCCTTAACATTAAATGATGATATGAGTATTAAAATTGATGTGGATTTGGCTAATGTAAAATCCGACATCATCACGGCATCAACAGTTACTCCGAATGACCACAATATTATAATTGATGCTATCTATTTAATGTCTGACGGTGAAAATGACGTTACTGACGTTACTTTAACAGAACAAAACGCATTTAAAGATGTATATAAACTGTCTGACAATATTCTAAGCAATATAACGAAAGATACGAGTGTTGCAAATTCATATGCCGTTTCATATTCAAACTTCGGTAAATGGTCTGACGGTTCAGATTCAGGATTAGACGAACACAAGGGTATTTTGGAATTTACAAAATCAAATGAA
This sequence comes from Candidatus Gastranaerophilales bacterium, assembly GCA_016282705.1. Lineage (GTDB taxonomy): Bacteria > Cyanobacteriota > Vampirovibrionia > Gastranaerophilales > Gastranaerophilaceae > Avigastranaerophilus. The sequence continues at coordinate 3,977 of JAEELO010000012.1, forward strand.
ACACTTGCAACAGCAGTTGTAAAAATTGCTAATGTTAAAGAATATTTTATTCCTGCAACTAATGAATTGGTTGAACAGGATTTAGGAATATTATACGGTCAAAGTTTAACTATTCAAGGTAACGGCTTAAAAGTATTAGGTGACGGGCTCGGACCGAGTTATACAAGTTATGGCGGTGTAACTTTAGGCGGAGGTGATGATAATCAGGCTTTATATGTTAATGATGTAGCTGAATTTTCAGGATTTTCAACACCTGCAATTATAAATAAAGAAAAAGGCACCGTATATATAAGCAACTCTGTATTTAAAGATAATACAGATGCTGATATAGATAACAGCGGAGTACTTAATTTAAATAATACAAACAGTTTTGAAAGCATTATTGATACCGAAGATAACGGTACAATGAATGTTTTAACGGGTACTTCAACAGTTTCAAATACATTAACACAAAATACCGTTGAAATAAGTGACGGTGCAAAACTTGTAAACGGAGG
>JAEELO010000080.1 GCA_016282705.1 Candidatus Gastranaerophilales bacterium
AATTTTATAAAATTATGAAGGAAGTTCCTGTTGTAAACAGCAGTTACAGAAAATAAGGGGTAAGATGAAATACAAGATAATTAACTTTTTAATAAAACCATTATTTCCGACAAAGTCAGCGAAAAAGCAGCTTCGCAGGCTTTGTACCGATATGGAAAACAGAATCGGAATATTAAAAACAAAAAAACGATATCAAAAAGTAATAAAAAGATTGAGAAAACAATCAAAAATCAGGGTAGCTTTTATAGTTACTGAAAATTCAAAATGGGGATACCAATGCCTGTATGATTTATTTGATAAGTCAGATAAGTTTGAACCAATTGTTTTGATTAGTATTTTGACAAGTATTCATGATGGTACTGATAAGACAAGAAGAAATATTAAGGAAAACTATGATTTTTTCAAAGCCAGAGGAATGAAGGTTGAATATTTATACAAAGACGGCAAATATTTGGATTTAAGGAATTTTAAACCGGATATGGTTTTTTATGACCAACCATGGGATATGCCTAAACAATATACTCCCAAAAAAGTTTCAAATTATGCTTTGACCTATTATTCTTCGTACTGTTTTGAATCTATTAATGTAAAAGAAAGCTATTTGGAATATTTTCATGGATTTTTATATAAGTATTTTGTTGAACACAAACTTAATACAGAAAGATACAAAAAATACAGCGAATTTTCCGAAACGAATTGTGAAGTTGTCGGGTATCCAAAATTAGATGCTTATTGTAACGAATTAAAGAAAGTTCCTGATATATGGAAAGAACCTGATAAGATAAAAGTCATTTATGCACCGCATCATTCCTTTGACAAAATATGTAAAATGACGACCTTTGACTATAATGGTAAATTTATTTTGGAACTTGCCAAAAAACATCCTGAAACTACATGGATCTTCAAACCTCATCCAAGATTTAAATTCGCGGCAACGAAAACAGGTTTTATGACAGAAAAAGAAATAGATGACTATTATAATGAATGGGAAAAAATCGGTGCAGTCTATACTCAGGGGGACTATATAGATATTTTTAAGTCCTCTGATGTTATGATAACCGATTGTATGTCGTTTTTGGCAGAATATCTTCCTTCAAAGCATCCGCTGATACGTTTGGTAAGCTCAAAATCACCGGTATATAATTCTTTGGGAGAACTTATTCTCAGTGAATATTACAATGTATATGATAACGAAATGCTCGAAAAAACTTTTTTAGATGTTGTAATAAACAAAAATGACACAAAAAAAGAAAAACGAATGAAATTGATTAGCGAAATTATGGATTACAATTATCCGGCTTCACAGAAAATATATGACTGTTTACTGAATGAAATAAGCGATTGTTAGTTACTTAGAAAGGACAAATTATATATATGCAACAATTTGTATTACCTATAAAAGCAATAGTATACAATCAAAAAAAAGTAAGTTTAAAAGAGGTAACGGCACCGCCTTATGACGTTATTGATAATAATTATAAGGAAGCTCTTAAGAATCGAAGTGATTATAACATCGTAAACCTTATACTTCCTGACGGAAAAGATAAATATAAAAATGCCAAACAAATATTTGATGAATGGAAAAATAATAACATATTAATTTCTTACGATAAATCTGCAATATTTTATATTATTCAAGAATATAAAAACGACAAAGGAAAAGACATAAGGAGAAAAGGGTTTATTGCAAGAAACAGAATAGAAGATTTTTCGTCTAAAAAAATATTGCCTCATGAATTTACTATGGCAGGACCTAAAAAGGACAGATTAGATTTGGTTACGGCAACAAAAGCCTTTTTCTCTCAAATATTTATGGTCTATAATGATCCGGAAATGAAAATAGAAAATGAAATATTACCCAAATATACTTCCAGCGAACCTTATATGGATGTAACAGATGATTTGGGAGTAAGAAATATTGTTTATGTGATTGATAATGAAAAGGATATTGAGTTTATATCAAATACTCTTGAAGATAAAACTTTATTAATTGCAGATGGACATCATAGATATGAAACATCTATGAATTACTCAAAGTTAAATCCTGAAAATGAAAATGCAAAATACGTTATGAGTTATTTTACTAATGCTGCTGATGAAAATTTAATTATTTATCCTACTCACAGGATTATTGAAAAAGATATAGCTTCTGATGAAATCTTGAAAAAAGTTTCCAAATATTATGATATAGAAAAATTAACTGATAAAGAAATATTTTTAAATAGATTGGAAGAAGAAAATACAAAACAGATAACAACTGGATTAATTTTAAAAAATGATAAAAGCTATTATATCTTAAAACTAAAATCTGGTGCAGAGAAAAACATTGATGCACCAGAAGTTCTGCAAAATCTTGATTTAACTGTTTTACACGAAATTATACTTAAAAAAGAATTCGGATACACGGAAGATGAATTGATGTCACAAAACGGAATCAAGTATGAAAAGAAAGAAAATGAAGCATTTGATTCAGTGAAAAATGATGCAAGCGCTTGTTTTATTATGGCATCTCCAAAAATGAAAGATATACTCGATATTGTTCAAGAAGGCTACAGAATGCCGCAAAAATCCACGTATTTTTATCCAAAGTTACTTTCAGGACTGGTTATAAATTGTTTAGAAGGAGAAAAGATTAAATGATAAAAACTTTATTGCAATCTATATTTTCCGTAAAAAACGAATATCGTGATATTTTTAAGTCCTCTGATGTTATGATAACCGATTGTATGTCGTTTTTGGCAGAATATTTTCCTTCAGAACATCCGCTTACACGTTTGGTAAACTTAAAATCGCCGATATATAACTCTTTGGGGGACCTTATTCTCAGTCCATATTACAATGTATATGATAACGAAATGCTTGAAAAAACTTTTTTAGATGTTGTAATAAATAAAAATGACATAAAAAGAAGGAATATATATCTTATGATTATACGTAGGAAGGACTTGTATGCCTAAAATAACAATAATAATTTCTGTATATAATTCAGAAAAATATTTAAAACAATGTTTGGAAAGTATCAAAAATCAAACGCTGTCAGATATTGAAATTATTTGCATTGATGATTGCTCTAAAGATAACTCACTCAAAATTATAGAAGAATATGCAAAAAATGATTCTCGTTTTGTTATTTTAAAACAAGAGGTAAATCAAGGACAAGGAATAGCACGGAATAAAGCTCTTAATGTTGCAAATGGCGAATATATAATGTTTGTTGATTCGGATGACTGGCTTGAATCGAAAGCCTGTGAAATATTATACAATCAAGCAAAAAGAAATAATAATGACTTAGTTATATTTAATTACTATAGATATTTGGAAAATAAAAAAAAATTTATTCGATGCACGAACAGAACTATACCGTTTAAGCGAATTAACAATAAAACCCAAATTAAATTGACAGATAATCCCAACAACTTTTTTATTAGTAGTTATGCTTGGGTACAAATATATAGAAAAAATCTTCTTAAAGATTACAATATTAAATTTTCCGAGCACAGAAATTGTGAAGATGATATTTTTAATATTAAAGCATTTTTGTATTCCAAAAGCGCTTCAATTATTGAAGATTGCTTATACAACTACAGAATTCATCTTGACTCTACGTACCACTCTACAAAAACAATAACCGATATTGTAAGTACAAAACTACTCTGTTATGAAGAAGTTAAAAAGAATTTCAATAATACAAAAGTCATGGATTTTTATTTAGAATATTCTATAACTTCATTACTTGGAATATATAAAAGATTCACTAAAAGAGACAAAACAATCAGAAAAGATTTTTATAAAAAGATACAAAGATTTTTTATAATTCTAAATAAAGAACAAAATATTGAAAAAATTAGTAATAATATAAACTACTCTGAATTTAAGCATTTTATATCTGATTCTTATATCAAGCATTTGTTTCTAAATTTACTTAAAAATATCTTTTCTGTAACTAATTATAGGCGTAAATGTATAAAATATAAAGTTATAAAAATACTTGGAATTAAAATAAAATTTAAAACAAAACTAATCGTAGACTTAGTGTATTTGTGGGTTAACGGAAATGATCAAGATTTTGCGAAAGAAAAACTTTTCTGGCAAAAAAAACTTAATATAGCTCAAGATGCAAATAATTGTACTTGTAGATACGTAGATCAAGAAGAATTAAGATATTCCCTTCGTTCTGTTGCAAAAAATATTCCATGGATTAACAAGATTTATATAGTTACAAACGGACAGGTGCCAGAATGGTTAGACATAACAAATCCAAAAATAAAAATAATAAACCACAGCGAAATTATGCCTTTGGATGTACTTCCGACTTTTAACTCACGAGCAATAGAATTTAGTGTAGCTAACATCCCTGGTTTGTCAGAGTATTTTTTATTGGCAAATGATGATACGTTTGTAAACAAACCAGTTAAACCGTCATTTTTCTTTGATAGAAAATGCAGACCGATTGTAAGACTAGTAAAATGTGATTACAGTAATAAAGAAATTGAGAACAGTCTGTATATAAAATCAATTGTTCATTCATTAGATATTTTTTATAATAAATATAAAAACTTAACTCCTAAGACTTATGAACCACATCATAATATTGATGCATATACTAAAACTTCTTACATAGAATGTATAAAAGCATTTCAATCAGAGTTTGATGAACTTCTAAAACAAAAATTTAGACAGTACTCCATTCAAAGAATTATACAAGCCCTATATCTTGTAGAACAAAAAAAATCTAAATTAGAGCTGATAAAGTGGAATTGTAGTGATTTTAAGCCTTTAAAAAGCATTTATATTCGTATTAACAAGTTAGATTTAATGATCAAAAAATTATGTATGCACCAACCCGTATTAGTATGCATAAATGATGTTTCTTATGCAAAGCCAGAAGAAAGAGAGGATGTTCAATTTTTATATGAGATATTGTATCCAAACATGCAGAAATGGGAAAAAAAGGTTAAAAAAATCGATGGAAATAAATTAAAGCAATGTGAAAACTTATATAAAGCTATTAATAAAAAACTTTTTATGGAAAAGAACATACACAAAATATTTTCATTAAAAGATGAATACCGAGGGCATGTAAAGCATAAAAAACTGACATTTATGGGAATTAAGATAACATTTAAAATAAAAGGGAAAAAGAAATGAATAATATTAAATCGAAAATAAATAATATATGTACTGGCTGTAGTGCTTGTTTTAATGCATGTCCCCAAAGCGCAATTACAATGCGAGAAAACAATGAGGGTTTTAACGAACCTGTCATTAATGAAAATAAATGTACGGACTGCGGGTTGTGTGCTAAAATTTGTCCCGTTTTAAATTCTAAATACGAAAATAATAAAAATCCAGATTGTTATGCATTTATGGCAACTGATGAAATAAGGGCTAATAGCGCATCTGGTGGAGCATTCCCTGTCTTGGCTTATGAATTCGTCAAAAACGGGGGGTATGTATCTGGTGCGATTTGGGATAAAGATTGGTCTGTTAAACATATTGTTTCAAATAAAATTAATGATATCGAAAAAATGCGATCTTCAAAGTATCTTCAAAGCAATGTAGGTAATTGCTATAAAGAAATTAAAGACTTACTTTTAGATAACAAAAAAGTTCTATTTACAGGTACCCCTTGCCAAGTTGCGGGTATAAAAGCATATTTGAATAAGGATTATTCAAATTTATATTGTGTCGATATTGTATGTCATGGAGTGCCTAGCTTTAAAGTATTTAAAAAATACCTCGAAGAAAACTATAAAACTGACGAAATAAAACATATTGATTTCAGGAAAAAAGAGCCAAATGGATGGGGTTCAGCCATTTTATATATTGAATCAAATTGTAAAAAATACCGCATTCCGTGGAAAAAGGATGCTTATTATACATTATTTTTAAAGAATCTCACTTTAAGAAAATCTTGTACCGACTGTAAATTTAGTAAATTGCCACGTCAAGGAGACGTAACAATAGGAGATTTCTGGGGAATAAATGAAAGATATAATGATAAATTAGGGACTTCTGTTGTTACAATAAATAATAGCAAAGGCAGGTTTCTATTTAAAATATTGAATAAAAACAGCAAACTGTGTATTAGACAAAAATTAAAAAATGCATGTAGTAGCAATTATAATTTAATTAAGAGCTCAACAATCAATAAAGAAAGGGATAATTTTTACAAAACACTTGATGAAATGACAATAAATGATGCAAAACAAAAATATATAGATGGTAAATGCGATTGTATGATTTTAAACTTCTGGTCTGCAATTAATTATGGTGCAATTTTAACATGTTTTGGTGTTCAATGCTTGTGCGAAAAATTAGGATATGATTCCAGGATTATTAATTTGATCGGAAATCCCAATGGAATTAGTTGTAAATTTGAAGAAAGCTTTGCAAATGATTTTGCAAATAAATATTTAAAATTAACACAGAAAGTTAAATCATATGACGATTTTTATAAATTAAATGAAAAAGCCGATGCTTTTATAGTAGGCTCAGATCAGGTTTGGAGGAGGGCTTGCATATCGGATTTAGTAAATAAAAATATAAATTGGACAATTTTCTTTTTGGACTTTGTTCGTTTTAATAAAAAGAAAATATCATATTCCGCAAGTTTTGGAATTGATAATGTTGAGGGAAATAATACCGATATAGAAAAAATGAATTATTATCTTTCGCAGTTTGATGATATTTCTGTTAGAGAAAAATCCGGAGTTGAGTTACTAAAAAATAAATTCAACATTGATTCAAAATTAGTTTTAGATAGCGTATTTCACATTCCTCGAAAAGTGCTTGATGAAATGATAGAACGGTATGAATGTAATGAAAAATATATTGCCTGTTTCACTTTACCGTATTTTAAAAACCAAACGTGGTATAAAAATATTGTCAGTGAAATTGAGAGCAAAACAAAAATTCCTATCAAAGAATTTGACTTTGAAAAACAGATTTTAGTTGAGGAATGGCTTGCTTATATTAAAAATGCTCAATTTTTAATAACAGACTCATATCATGGAATGTTATTTTCAATTATTTTTAATGTTCCCTTTATTCAAATACAAAACGCAAAAGCGCAGTCAAGATTTGATTCAGTTTTTGAATTGTTTAATATAAATAATAAAACTATTAATAAATATACAGTTAACATAAATTATGATGAACTTTTAGCACCTTTAAATTGGGATTTTATTAACAATAAGATTGAAGAAGAACGAGAAAAAGCCGAAATGTGGATGAAAGAAGCATTAGAAAAAGAAAAAATTGTTAAACAAATTTGTCCTAATTTTCTGGAAAATAATCAACTCAAAGAAAGAAAAATTTTATCTTTGTTAATGCAAAAAGATAAAATCAAGCGAAAATACTATAAATACAAAATTTTATCTTTAGTATTTTTCTTTGTAAAAAAATTCAAACAAAAAAGAAAAGACTACAAGGCAAAAATTAAACAAATTAGAAAAATTCAATGTTAAAATACAAAAGGAGTTAAGAATGAATATTTTACAATCTATATTTTCCGTAAAAAACGAACGTCGTGATATTTTTAAAATAAAAGTTTTCACTATTTTAGGTGTGAAGATGAAGTTTAAAAATATTGATAAAGAAAAGCTTCAAAAATTTTTAGATAAGAAAGCCCTGCTTATAAAATCGCAAAAAGCAGCAATCAATGATTTAAAAGCCACTTGTAAAGACTTGAAAATCATATGCAAAGATTTAGAAAAACGCACAGTTACAAATTACAAAGTTATAAACGCAATTTCTTCGCCTTCTAAATGCCCGCCTGCACGTGGTGAATTGAGGCAGTGTCAGCTCGCGGAACTTGAAATTATGAAAGTTGTTAAAAAACTTTGTGATGAAAATAATCTTTCGTATTGGCTTGACGGAGGTACTCTATTGGGTGCAGTTCGCCATAAAGGTTTCGTTCCGTGGGACGGAGATGTTGATATTTGCATCCTTAGAGATGATTACCTGAAATTAATTCCGCTATTACAAGATTATTACAAAAATTCTGATGAAATATATGTAAGAGAACTTTTAAAATGTAAAAGAAACTGGATGAACTATCAAATTAGGATAAGAAATAAAGGTGAAAAATCATTTTATGGTGTTGATATTTTCCCTATAGATAATTATTATAAGGGGAATATTACAGAAGAAGAACAAGCAGAGGCTCATAAAAGAATAAAAGAAGCGACTCATGTTATGCAGGATTATATGAAACAACATGAAGATATTGCAATGGATATTGATAAAGCAAGAGAGTGTATAAAGAATACCCAAGATGAAATTATTTTGGAAGGTAATCCAATGTCAAATGATAAACCTGCTTTATTTACGGGAATCGATTTCGCTTGGGTCTCACCTACTTATTTTATAGTTAATTGGGATAAAGTTTTTCCCTTAAAAACAATAGAATTTGAAGGAGTTATGTTTAATTGCCCAAATGATTTGCACTATTATATGACAAATTATTATCGCAATTATATGCTGTTTCCTTCAAAAATAACTTCGTGGGAAGACAGAATTGATGATTATATAAAATCTATAACAATGAGAGAGGAATAAATGACTAAATTTATATTTGACTTAGATGGAACAGTAACAAAACAAGAAACGCTGCCTTTAATCTCAAAACATTTTAAAATTCAGGAAGAGATTGATAATCTTACAATGGAAACGGTCAAAGGCAATATACCATTTATTGAATCATTTATCAGAAGAGTGTACATACTAGGTAAACTTCCAATAAATGAGGTTGCTGATTTGTTGGAGAAAGTAGAACTTTATAAAGGCATTTTGAAATTTATACAAGAGCACA
>JAEELO010000081.1 GCA_016282705.1 Candidatus Gastranaerophilales bacterium
AAATCTTATACTTTTCCCGCGGATAATCCTTCATATGATTCACCTATTCCTTTTTAATAAAAATATTTTTCCATAAATTTAAGATATTCTCCATTGAGAGTATCATTAACAAGATAAATACGTTTCCAAGAATCAGCAGCCCAAACCATACCTAGTAGAGAACGAGCATTCATTGTTTGTTCTCCCCATTCATCTTCAATATGCCAAAGATCATTATTTTTTGAATTATTTAATTCATTGACAAAAGAACGAGCTGATTGAGCTGTTAAACGTAAACGTTTTCTGTCATATCTCACAGATGATAACCTCCAAAAAACGCTACAAGAATTAAGATTAAACCAGTTGCAGCAAGTGTACCTGAAATAATTCGTATAGGTTTAAAAAATTTAGATTTAATTTCTAAAGATTCAAACATATAACTATAAATCCATACTAACAATAAAATGAAAGGTAAGAAAAATAAAAATCGCATATAATCAACCTTTCTTTTGGCAGCGGAGGTAGGAGTTGAACCTACACTAAAGGCTTCAAAGACCCGTGTGCTACCGCTACACCACTCCGCTAAATAAAACTAGACCTAAAAGGCTTAACGCTAACTCTGGGCCACAAATGCGTTCCCTTCAACTAATATATTTGTGGTATCTATGAGCTTCTACCAAATTAGGGTATTGGTAGGTTAAAAATTCATCACCGAATCCTTTTTATACTTGAACCTAGAAAATAATTGCTGATTAGGTCTAAATGGTACAAGTGACAGGACTCGAACCTGCGGCCTCTTGATCCCAAATCAAGCGTTCTACCAACTGAACTACACCTGTATATAAATGCGGTAACCCCGTGTTTTACTTGCTTTCTGTACACCACACTGACCAGCAAGATACAAGACACCTAAAAGAGATACGCTCTACCATTTGAGCTATTTACAAAAAAGCTTGTAAAATCGGATTTGAACCGATAGCATTATCTTTCCTTGAAGATATTTGCTGAAAGTGTCTTTAATTTTTAATAACGTTTTATATATTCATTTAAAATTTCTTGTTTTGTTTTTGGCTTATTATCATAATAATCAATTACAATTTTAGCCATTTCATCTGGAAAATCTTTTACTTTATTCCATGTATTGCAATCTGATAAATCATCTTTTGTTCCATAACAAGATTGAGTGCCGCAAACAGAACAACGGATTTTTATAAAAGTTTCAGGTTTCATTGTTGTTTTATCCTTTGACTAATTAGTTTAAACAGATACACCACGAGAAGGTTTAGTCTTGTATCCGAGCCACCGACAGGACTTGAACCTGCAACCTGCTGATTACAAATCAGCTGCTCTACCAATTGAGCTACGGGGGCTTATTCATTCATTAAAATATCTTGATATAAATTAAAATCTATAATATCAAAATATTTTATTTTTACTTTATGTCCACAATCTGGACAATAAATTCCTCTTTGATTAGTTATTTCTTGTATTGAACTTATAGAAAAAGTATCTGAATAATCAAAAAGAAATTCACATTTACACTAAGGACAAATTCTTATTGGTCGTCTATTTTTACCAGGTTTTAATATCTTTACCATATTATTCCTCCAAAAATTCTAAAACCCCAATTCGTTTCAGCGATCGGATGTGTTGACTGCTGGCGGCCCATTCAGACTTTATAATCGCATATGCGTGTGTATGTATGGTTTTTTATCCCACTAAGTCAGCTCAGCCACTCTACGAAAAGCGTTTCACCAAAAGCATCATATCGTCACCAATGCTTCAGAGTTGACATAGGGATTGGCATAGGTGCGAGGACTTGAACCCCGAGTCGCGGTTTAAAATATGGCAGGCCGACTAGGACTCGAACCTAGGTGACTAGTTTTGGAGACTAGCATACTAGCCGCTGTATGACCGACCTGAATATTATTTATTTTTTCCACTATAAGTTTCTGTTTGAGAATGACAATTAGGGCATAAAAATTGTAAATTTTCTTTGCGATGGTCATTATTTTTACCATTTTTATGATGTAACTATAATACAATGGGTTTATTTTGCCATTCAGAAATACCACAACAATCACATTTGTATTCTAATATTCCCTCTCTAATTAAACGCTATTTTAATCGGGTAATATTTGAATAAGAAGAATTTTCTATCAATATTTCTTCTAATGAATATTTTGACTGCGGTGAAACAATCGCTGCTTTAGTTCCGAAATGTGAAATATCACAATTTAATTCTTTAATACGCCTTTTAAGCACATCTGTTGACGAACCACCTTTAGTTGTTAATCCAATAGCGCGTAAACAGTCTGAAAAACTATCAGCTTTAGAAATAATATTTCTAAATTCTTCTTCTGGAATCTAATAAATTTTACTAATTTTTGGCATAACTAATCCCTACCTTTCATTATAATTTAAAATTTATTGGTAAAGAATTTGTTAGTGTTGACCAAAAATTTACTAAAAAATTTTAAATCGCTGGTTTACCATTAACCGACACCTATATATGGCAGAGGGGGTGGGATTCGAACCCACGGAACTTTCGTTCGTCTGTTTTCAAGAC
>JAEELO010000082.1 GCA_016282705.1 Candidatus Gastranaerophilales bacterium
CAACTAAAAATCCTGTAATGATAGGTAATAATTTTTTTGTTTGTTCTTTTCCTTGTGCTGTTTTAATAGTTCCTTTAAATTGTGGATTTGATACATTTTGTTGTTTTGAATTCAAGCTGAAATTTGGTACATAATAATTGTTTGATATTTGCATTGTTAGAACTCCTACATACTAATACACATTTTTATGTTATATATAATGTTTCTGAATTTTTAAAATTGCCTTTTTTTCGACAAATATTTACAATTCGTAACATTTCTATAAAAATTTTAAATACCCACATTCAAAAAGCGAATAAGTCGTTAAGAGCATAAGTAGAAAATTGTTTTAAAAAGTTAATTGTAGAAATCCCTCAGGGATTCTTCGGGCACAAATTGACATTTACCCTCAGAATGACACTAAATCATTAATACAACTTATTAACTTATTTACATTGAAGGCGAAAAATTGGTTTATAAAAGTCTATAAGTTGCTAAGAGCATAAATTATTTAAACATCATTACAATCCGTCCATATAATGAGTGTCGTCCGGAAATCTTCTATCAAACCAATCAGATAGATTATAAAGCAATCTGATATAAAAAGGACCTTGTTCTTTTTTTCTCTTTGGCTGCCTAGTACTTATTTGTTGTGAAGCATTAAAGCTTGCTTCCTCCAGTTGCTTACAACAGTTATACACTCTGACTACAAATTCATATAAGCTGGTTTTAACATATTGATCAGAAGAAAACTCACGCAACCGATTATCATAAAAAAAACCTACATGATAATCTACTCCACTTTTATCAGATTTTGAAATATATCCGTTTATACTAGAACCTATCTTCGTACATATGATATCAATTATAAGATCTCTTTCTGTTTTATCTACTTTTGATAGCAATTCAGGATCAATCTCTATATAACCAAAACTCGTGTTATTGCTGTAATTGTTATTATTGATTGGCATAATTTTCATAATACTATTCTCCTTTTCATGTATATCAACACTCATAAAAATATTTTTTGCTAATCGGCACGCCATTTTTTACAAAAGTTTACAATTGAGTTTAAGACGTTAAGTCTTTAAGACGAGTTGATTATAGGATGTTTAACAATAAAAAGTGTTTAGAGAAAGGCAATCTTAAAATGAACTTAATGCCCTAATGCCTTAAAGTCTTAACGACTTATTCGCTTATTGCCTTATTGTCTTATTCGCGTGCTCGCTTCTTTGCGGTTAAAGATAGTATCAATACTTAAATCATAATGCTTTACAAAAATAAAAGACCGTACCCCTGCCTATCGAAATAAAGTAAAAAAGATTTTGCTTATACAACCTACTTCTTAAAAGTACAACACCCGCAAGGATTACCTTAGTGCTGCTATGTTTCCATCCTGACACGGTTCGATATCTTGCGCCATTATATTTTAAGCTATCAACAATCCTATAAACATAGGCGATTTTACTGTACCCCTCACAGCAGGCTCTGCACCTCGCATTTATAGCGTTCGAGTCGAGAGATCCGCTAAGTCCCCGTGGAGTACGGTAGTCTGATTCTAGCATGCAAAAATATTATTGGCAACTGATAAACTATCATTATTAATCTTTGCTCTTGCGCCGATTGGAAGTGTGATTTTGTTCTCTCCGTGTGTAATACCGTTTAGCTGAATCATAGGAATTGAAAGCCTTGAAGAGAGTTCTTCAAAGTATTCTCTGAGCCAATCTTCATTATCAACTCCCAAAAATTCGCCTAAAACAATCCCCTTGCAGTTTTGAGTAAATTTGCCTATGTTAATTAATTGCTGAAACATTTTGTCAATTTTATAGACAGGCTCATTAATATCCTCTGTAAAAAATATAAAATCCTCATCCGGAATAAAATCGAGTCCGCACAGAGATACAATCGTAGAAAGATTTCCGCCCCACAATAAACCTGAAGCCGAGCCTTCGTTTAATAATTTGTCGGCCTTGTATTCAAATTTGTTATTATTTATTGTTTCAAAAAAGTTATTAATTGTACTGCGCTCTGTGCCTTCATCAGATTGAAAAGCAAAATCATAAGCCATTGGTGAATGATAAGTTATTAATCCAGTCTTTTTATGAATCATTAAAAGCAAAGCCGTGACATCCGAATACCCGCAAAACGGTTTTGGATTAGCCTTTATTAAATCGTAGTTGATTTTATTAATAAGTCTTATTGCCCCGTATCCGCCGCGCGCACAGAGAATTAATTTAATCTCAGTGTCCTTAAAGAAACTCTCCAATGCCTCTAATTTATCCCCATCAGAGCCGGCAAGATAACGGTTCTTGTCAAAAATATTTTTCGAAAGTTTCACCTTGTATCCTATTGATTCAAGGTTTGCGGTTGCCTGCTCTATCTTATCCCAATCGCATTCACCGGATAGAGCAACTATTCCTATTGTATCACCTGTTTTTAATTCCATATTTTAATAATATCATTTTAGAAATTTACATTTTGAATTGTAAAGAATTGTAACAATTTTTCTTTTTTGCGCAATTTTTTAAATTTATAATACTTTATATATATGTATAGAGAAATAGGTATATTCACATATGGACCCAATTAGTAAATTACAATTATTTCAACCGTTAATGCCACTTCAACCCACCGAAGGTGTCAGTGCGGAAGGTCGTG
>JAEELO010000083.1 GCA_016282705.1 Candidatus Gastranaerophilales bacterium
ACTCCTTCTTACAGATTATTATTGCATATTTATGCTGTTTATACAATGATTGACTTACTTTTCTTCGCTGTCGCTCTTTACGGTTTTCGGTTACTTCGGGTTCGCTCACTTCGTTCGACTACACCCTACGGAATTTTCTGAATTATTAATTTTTTGTTTATTTTTTTAAGAAAGTTGAAAAACGGTGTTATAAAGGATATATAGATTAATGTCAAAAAGAATTAAGGAAAGTGAGATAAATTATGGCAAAAACAATTGGTATTGACTTAGGTACAACAAATTCCGTTGTTGCAGTTATGGAAGGCGGAAAACCTACAGTTATTGCTAACGCAGAAGGTTCAAGAACAACTCCTTCTATCGTTGGCTTCTCTAAAACAGGTGAAAAGTTAGTCGGACAACTTGCTAAACGTCAAGCAATTTTAAACCCTGATAAAACGGTTATTTCTATTAAACGTCACATGGGTGAAGATTATAAAAAGAATATAGACGGTAAAGATTATACTCCGCAAGAAATCTCTGCTATGATTTTAAGAAAATTAGCAGACGATGCTTCTAACTACTTAGGTGAAAAAGTTACATCTGCAGTTATTACAGTTCCTGCATACTTCAACGATGCTCAAAGACAAGCTACAAAAGATGCAGGTAAAATCGCAGGCTTGGATGTTCTTCGTATTGTTAACGAACCTACCGCAGCTGCTTTAGCTTACGGTCTTGAAAAAGAAAAATCAGAAAAAGTTCTGGTATTCGACTTAGGTGGTGGTACATTCGATGTTTCCGTTCTTGAAATCGGTGACGGAGTTCACGAAGTTCTTTCTACATCAGGTGATACTCACTTAGGTGGTGATGACTTCGACCAAAAAATTATGGATTGGTTAGTTGAAGAATTTAAAAAACAAGAAGGTATTGATTTAAGAAACGATAAACAAGCTATGCAGCGTTTAAAAGAAGCTGCTGAAAAAGCAAAATGTGAGTTATCTTCTGTTGTTGAAACAACAATTAACTTGCCGTTTATTACAGCTGATGCTAACGGACCTAAACACTTAGATATGTCTTTAACAAGAGCTAAATTCGAAGAATTAAGCCACGATTTACTTGAAAGATGCAAAAAACCTGTTGCTGATGCATTGAAAGAAGCAGGTTTATCAAAAGGCGAAATCAATGAAGTTGTATTAGTCGGAGGTTCAACACGTATTCCGGCTGTTCAAGCTTTGGTTAAAGAATACACCGGTAAAGATCCTAACCAATCAGTTAACCCTGATGAAGTTGTTGCAGTTGGTGCTGCAATTCAAGCTGGTGTATTAGCCGGTGAAGTTAAAGATATCGTATTATTGGATGTAACCCCTCTTACATTAGGTATTGAAACACTTGGTGGTGTTTTAACACCTTTAGTTCCAAGAAATACAACTATTCCTGTTTCTAAATCACAAGTATTCTCTACGGCAGAAAATAACCAAACAGCTGTTGATATTCACGTACTTCAAGGTGAAAGACCAATGGCTAAAGATAATAAATCTTTAGGTATGTTCAGACTTGAAGGTATTGCTCCAGCTATGAGAGGTATTCCTCAAATTGAAGTTACTTTTGATATTGATGCTAACGGTATTGTTAACGTTTCTGCTAAAGATAAAGCTACAAACAAAGAACAAAAAATTACAATTACAAACTCTTCTAACTTATCTGAAGCTGATATCGACAGAATGGTTAAAGAAGCTGAAGCTAATGCCGAAGAAGATAAAAAACATAAAGAAGAAGCTGAAATCAGAAACAATGCTAACAGCTTAATCAGCTCTGCTGAAAGAATAGTAAAAGATTTTGAAGGTAAAATTTCAGATGCCGATAAATCTAAACTTGAAGAACAAAGAAAAGCTCTTGAAGATGCATTAAAAGAAAACAAATCTTCCGAAGAAATCAAAAAATTATCCGAAGATTTACAGCAAACAATGTATGCTATTTCTCAAGCAGCATATTCACAAGTTCAACAAGAAGGTGCTCAAAGTGCAAACTCTGAAAGTGCATCTTCCGAACAACAATCAACGTCAAACAACAACGATGATGATGTTATCGACGCTGAATATACTAAAGAATAATGATACTTAATTCTTTTTCTTAAAGCCGTCATTTAGACGGCTTTTTTTTGTAAAGATTTTTTTATATTTAATATTTTCTGGCAATTTAATTGCTTGACTGTTTTATTTTGTGTATGAACATCACACTTAATAAATTAAATAATATATATTTCGGCGCTGCAAACCCATTGTCAGACTACAATTCTAACAATCCTAAAAAGCAGTCTGACATTTCATCTGAAATTAAAAAAGAAATAGATTTTTCTAAATATCAAAAACCGCTTTGCATTTCTAAAAACGAACTTATGCGCAATAGACATACTTTATTAACACCAATTTCAAGCAAAGAAGAATATGATAATGTTTTAAAAGATGTCTTAAGCTATAAAGTGTTGTCCGAAGATAAAATGCGTCTTACCCCATTTATTAATATTTGCGGTTATGAAAAGATAGCCCCCGATTTAAAAGGACTTATTGCATATTGCGGCTCTGATGATAAATCTGATGTAATTAATTCCTGGCTTTCAGGAAGAAAAATCCCTGATAATATTACGCTTGATGATACACAACTGGCAAATGTAATAAGAGTTATGGATTATTCTTTAAACAAACTTGATGAAAAATTTGGCAGATATAAAGGTGTTGTGTATAGATGCGGATTTTTCAACCCGATTACGGATAAGCAATTCTATTCAACTGCAGCAACATCTATTAATGCAGTTAAACATTCCAATAAATACTTACCGTCGGAAGATAACCCGTATTCCATAATACGAGTTAAAAACGGACATAATATATATGAATTTCAAAAAAATACGGATTCTTTTTTCGCAAGAAAATTTGCACAAACCGAAAAAGAAATTTTAATAGACAAACAATCTAAATTCAGACTTGTCCCCGAAAGCGAATATACAGATACTGATTACAGATTAAAAAATATTTTATTAACTCAAGCAGTAAAAAAAGATGATGATATAAATGATAAAGACATTGAACTTGCCTTAAATCAGTATGGCGACCTGCTAAAACACATCACTATCTGGGAAGAAATATAGTATAAAATAATTTATATACTTTGACATCAATATAAAAAGGACTTATCAAACGACAAATCCTTTTTATTAGCGGGCGACGAGACTCTCACAGCTACGCCTGCTTAAAATTCTAAAACTTCGTTTTGAATTTTCTACGCATTCTCCGCATACAAGCTCACTCGCTTCGCTTTAGCTCAGCGGTTCGTTTTGTATCGCGACTGTCGCTCGTTCTTTACTTTAACATCAATTGTAAAATAGCAGACAGTTTGAGATTGTTTTTCAAACAGTTTGAGATTTTTTGACTTTTTTAGCTAGCATTTAATAACAATATATCTAGTATTTGTGTAAACTGACTACGATATTGAGAAAAAATGACAGGGGATTTTGAGAAAAATCAAACTTCTTTAATATAATTCAAAATATTTATTGGAATAATATTAATTTCACCTTTTTGATTATCATATATAGCTTGATACAATTTAAAATCTTTTTTGTTATATTTTTTGCATTTACTAAATAATATTTTTATTGTTTTTAATTTATTAGCTTCTGTAGTATTTATACCAAAAATTAATCCTTCAAGATTATTAAATTTATATTTTAATTTTCTTTTTGGAATTGTATCATATTCATCATCAAAAATTGGAATTAATGATATTCTATGTTCTTGTTCATGAGCCCAATCTTGTTGTTTAGTATTAGTATTTATTTCTATATGTTTCCAATATTCACTACGCCATTTGTTTTTACCAGCTT
Organism: Candidatus Gastranaerophilales bacterium; assembly: GCA_016282705.1. GTDB lineage: Bacteria > Cyanobacteriota > Vampirovibrionia > Gastranaerophilales > Gastranaerophilaceae > Avigastranaerophilus. The sequence goes on from JAEELO010000083.1 coordinate 3,857, forward strand.
CATCAAAGATGTCTTCAACCGTTTTACTGATTTTATTATCAAGCGTATACCAATGTTTTTGTAATGCCGGAAAGGTTAATCTTCCTAAACTTCTAAAAAATGACGTGGCAGGCTTTTTGGGAGAATATATAACAGGCTTTATTTCCATATCGACAAAACTTTTTGTTTCATGAAAGTTTGTACCATCGCCACCCCAACTAGTCACCTTTTCTAATGGTAAATAATAATGTTCATTTTTTTGAATTGGTTTAAATATCATACATGCACCTTTGCTTGAATCCGAATAATATCCCCACATAGATAAATTTTTATAGTTTTCAGAAAAACAAGCAATGTAAGGTCGAGGATACATTATTTCATATAATTTGTTAATATATATCTTAGGGTATCCGATTAATAAATTGTAATTTTTATCTGCAACATTATTATTTGAAGACTTTAAATTTCTTGCATATAGTATACTTTCTAGATTTTTGTTTGAATATTGCAATAATATATTCAATGTTTCAAAACCTTTGTTTCCTTTATTCCTAATAAATTCTAACATTTTTATAAATTTACTTTGTTCTTTTGGATAAAAATTCAATCTTTTATATAGAGCATCTTTCTCTTTTATTTCCATACCTTTTTCTACATCAATTTTTGTAAAAACATCTAAAATATAAAAATGTACACCTAACAAGTATGAATAGAGTTCATTTTTTGAGATAGGAAGTTCTCTAGTTGAAAAATAATCGATAAGATAATCAACACATCTGTTTGAAAGTATTTCATCGCATGCCATTTGATAAGATTGTCCTTTTATTGATAAAAACTCCTTTTGAGCTGAATCGAAATCAACATGTATATCATTTTCATTGAGTTCTTTACTATTACCTGTCAAATAAACAATATTTCTGAAAATAAACAAAGAAAATATGTAATTTTTAAAGAAATTTATCCAAATTATTTTATCTCCTTTAAAATCAATATCCAAATATCCTTCAAGAGGGTCGTTTAAATCTTTTGCAGGAGTAAAATATATATATTCATCTTCTAATTCGTTATAACCATCAAGTAAGGCATCCATTGAACGATATCTATAAAATAATTTTTCTTTTTCCATATTATTCATTTATTCTCCATATTTATTTTTCTAAAATGGTTGCAGCTTTGTATTTTGAGAAAAAATAATTAGGTTTTTACAAGCTCTTGTCATTGCCACATATAGTTCTTTCGGATTTTTGAAACTTTCAGCATCTAATATGACTACTGTGTCAAATTCCAACCCCTTTGTTAAAGCAACTGTTCCTAAACATTTTCCATCAACTTTTCTTCCAACTCTGCGAAATTTATTTCGTTGTTCTACCATAGTTTTATATATACTATTACCATGCTCAGTCATTTTAATAGCATTTAATATACTATGGATAAATTCAGTTCTATTACATTTAAGTTTTAGAGTATAATAGAAATACTCAATTATTTTTCCAAATAAAAGTGGTTGTTTTGAATTATTAAAAGTAACAATTAATTCTTGTATTTCATCGCTTATTTGTTTGTCTTCTTCATTTGTTTTTCGGATTAAGTTGTATGATTTAGTGTTTATCCATTTATCAATATCTGTTTTATTAAATAAATTTACTAAAAATTCATATAATTTCTTTAAGTTTGCATTTAAACCTTCTGTTATTATTTCATCTGCCACATTTGACAATTCATAAAAACTTTTTTCATCAATTGCTTCTAATAGATGTAATGTAGGATAATATAACATTGACTTTAAATCAGCTCTTATTTCAACTTGACTTTTATTCCTTATGTATGGTGGTTTTGATATTACTAATAAACTTTCATAGCTAGGTGAATTTTTGGGGTTATTTAAAATACATTTTAATAATTCTTTATACGTATAGTTTTTATTTGTTTGCTTGTTTGGAATATTTGTTTCGCTATTTATACCATTATATAAATAAGCATTTCCTGATGTTTTTATAAAGTGAAAAGAATTATTTGAATTATCTAAATCTATTTCGTTTTTTGCATCATTTTCTAAATTATCTATAAGCTTTTCTCTGATGTTTACTAAATATTCTCCAAGAGTAGAATTATTGCCTTCTTTTTGCCAACGGTGCGGAATTGATAATTCAGAAGTTTGTGTAAAATCTTTTAAATCATCATTATAAAAACTAACTAAAGGGTCTGTTTCTTTATTAAAATCCATAATTCCTTGTAATGGATCTCCCAAAATATGAGTTGGAATACTTTCAGAAATTGCTAGTATAACTTTATGTTGAGATAAAGTGCAATCTTGATATTCATCAACAAAAAGTTGAGAATATGTTTTCTTAACAACATCTTTAATATGAGTGTTTTTAAATATCTCTTCAGCTTTTTCTAGTATAAATATCCAATAATTTTTATCTGTTATATCGGGTAAAGTTTCGGCACAATATGCTTTTACATATTTTTGAGCATAACTTGTTATAGTTTCGATTTCATAACATTTTTTATCAATTTGCTGTTCTTTTAAAGCATTTTTTAATGCCGCAACTCCGGCATGAGTATGAGTTAATATCAAACTTTTCCCTTCAGCTTCTTTAACACATTGCACAATTGTATATGTTTTACCATAACCGGCTGGAGCAATTAATAAACTTCTTTCCTGACTTAAAAATTCTTCTATAATTTTGTCCAACTATTCAACCTCACTTGTAACCCAATTGATCAAAATATCTAATTGCTTTTTTAAATGAGATTCTGAATTAATATTGTCAATTTGAGCAGAAATAATTTCTCCTAATTTTCTACCCCCTGTTTCAGATTTATACCAAGAGTTATTATTAGCAATTTCGGCAAAAGCAGTTCTAATATCTTCTGCATCTGATGTTCGCCAATTATCAAAATCTATATTAGGGTAGGAGCTTTTCATTGTTCCTATAAAAGAAGACTCACTATTTCCAAAAACTTTTTCGATAGCATATTCGATGAGAGAAGTAACTACATTGTATGGCAAGTCTTTAAATAGTTGTTTTTCTATACAATTACCTCTTTCACAATCACATATTTTTACTCCAAGATTTCTAAGTTCTTCTTTCCTTTCATTATCAGCATTTACATCTGTATCGCAAAAAGCCAAAAGGTTATATTTCAATTTACTTAATTCTATACAATCATTAAATATTTTAGAACCTCCATTTGAATTTATTGGCATACATCCATATAAAAACATTGGAATATTATTTTGTTGAAAAAGAATTTCATCTAATTTATTACAAATACCATATTCTGTGCTTCCTTCACAAACTATTAATTTCTTTGAAAATAAAGCGTCAGGAAATGCTCGAATTATTCTTTGTAAATCAGTACTAACATCTATGGCATCTAATACTCCATTACAATTTCTAATTACAATAATGTTATTTGCAGCTACTTCAGTTATGACATTTGCAGAATGAGTTGTTACAACTATTTGGTGTTTATTTGATAACTCGTTTTTTAATTCTCTGACAAATGTTTTTACCCTGTACGGTTCTAAACCTTGTTCTAATTCATCAATAAGTGTAATAGAACCGTCTTCTTTATTTGTAAATTGCAGTACCGCAGATAATAATCTACGAGTACCTTTCCCTTTTGCCCGAAAAGGTATGCCGTTTTTGTCGTGAAGTGATAATTTATTTTGATTATAATATATTTCCCTAGAATCCATTAATGTCTTTATGCCATCTATATCTACGAGATGTGTTTCTACATTTTCAGAAAACGTTTTATTAAATGTTTCAAAATTAGAAGAATTAATGGTATTTAATGCGTTTCGCAATGGCTCAACAGAATTACTTTTGGTAGAATTTAATTCTTTTGTAGAAATAAGAGCATTTAACGGAGAACCCTGACTCCACGCAAAATGTTTATCGGTATAATCTGAAATGATAAAGCAATTAAATTTTGCCCTGTCTGAGTTACTTATCTCTTTATAGTTTTCTTCTTGGCAATTGTTATATACATACCATTTAGGTTCAAGATTTTCTTTAACTTCTAATTTTATAGTTAGTATTTTATTACCGCCTTCAATTGGAGTATCTGATATTGTATTATTTTCTGTGTCCCAAAACCGCATATATAGACCAAACTTTGATTCTAATACAAATGTTTCAGGTATTTTTACGGAAACCTCTATTTGAATAGGCTCTTCTACATTTTTCATATAAAAATCATTATCGCAAAATGGTATATTCCAAGTTGGAGATAATGCTAAAGATATTGCTTCTAATATAGTCGTTTTACCACTATCACCTTGCCCAACCAAGCATATTAATTGTTTCTCTCCAAACATATGTCGAAAAGATTTAATTCCCCTGAAATTCTTGATATTTAATTCTACAATATGCATAATAAACCTAAATAAATAACTTATCCCACAATTCTTCAAGTCTTTTTGCAATATTGTAGGCTAATAATGGAGGGACTGCGTTACCAATTAATTTGTATGCACTACTTGCACTTAACTTGTATCGTCCTGCTTTTTCTGCCGCTTGAACAAATGGATAATCATCCGGGAAAGTTTGAAAACGAGCACATTCCCTTACAGTGAGTCGTCTTTCTTCTAAACCCTGTTTTAATTCAGAAAGATGTGTGCCACCATTATCCTTTGAGAGTCTTCTGTATTCAATATTCCCATGATGTTCAGCCCTAATAGTAGGAGCCAAACCATTTAAGTTAATTTCTGTTTGTCCCTGCGAATTAGGACAATATTTCGCTTTCGAATAGCACATTTGAGCCAAATCTTTAATTTCTTCTGCTGGTTCTTTTAAATCCTTAACTACTTCAGAAGTTTTAACATACGGTTTTAATTTGTCATTATTATTTAACAAACTTAATTGAGCAGTTGCTTTTGAATCATCATAATGCGTTTTTATAGGATACGGGTCATATTCTTCCGAAATATGTTCTTGTGTAAGAGCTTTTAAGGCATCTTTTTTTAAATATTTTTTATTAAGACCTATAAAAATTACACGTTCTCTTTTTTGTGGCACCCCGTAGTCCCCTGCAAAAAGGACTCGTGCCGGAACAACTAAGTACCCTTCATCAATATTTCTAAAATCGTTTTCAATTATTTCTTTTACATCTCCAAAGGATACCAACCCCTTAACATTTTCAGCTATAAAAACTTTAGGTTTTGTAATTTCGATAACTTCCTTCATCCAGAGATAAAGCATACCTCTGGTTTCTGTTGTTGGTACATCAAATTCTTCTTTTCTGCCATTATGACTTTTTTCAGAGTTAAAACCTCTTCTTTTCCCTGCTACACTAAAATCTTGGCAAGGAAATCCACCAGTTACGATATCAACATTTTCAGGGAAACTATATTCACCCTTTTTATATGCTTTTACAAGATCAACGATGCTTTCTAAATGAAATATATTATCCGGATAACCATATTTTTTAAAATATGAATTCCAAGCAGTTTTTGCGATATCCATAATATCATTTGCAAAAACTAAATCAAAATCAGTTGGTTGTAATTCTATAAAATTATTCGATTCGTCTTTTACCCAATCCGGATGAATATCTTTATTTACACAGGCAGAAGGTACTTTAAACCTACCTTCAAAGCCCAAATCCATTCCTCCGCATCCACTAAAGAGCGATAAAACTTTTTTATTTTTCCCTTTTCTTGAATCAACAACTTTATTGCTCATATCTTGATTATACATAAAATACTGAAAAAAGTTTGGTTTGTGTTAGAATGTTAAGAGTAAGGGGTTTAATAGTATGGCTGATATTTATACACATTTAAGAGAGCTTGGAGTAGCTTTTTCTTTCTTCAATAAAAAAGATTTATCTAACATTACACCTGAATATTTTTATGAAATATGTACTAAAAATATAGACTTACCATGTAAATTAACTATGCAAATGATTGCATCAGATTCTGATATTTTCAATGAAAGAGAATTAACTATAATAAAAAATGCAATAAAATTAGGAACTTTAATAAAAGAAAACTTTAATATAAAAACTAATCCCAAAATTATTTGGGTGGGTTGTGATACGCAATCAGATACGCCTATTGACTTAATTATAGACAAATATAAATTCTCATTAAAAGAAGAGAGTTTTATATTGGAAAATATGGGATTATACAAATTATTAAATATATTGTTAAGTACAGATAAATATGGTACCGGCATGCATGTTTTTAAAGAATTTGCTAATGATGAATTTGAAAATTGGTTCAATACAACTTGTAAATGTTTATTGAAAGACGGGCCGGATTTCTTTGAAAAAGTAAGAGAAAACAAATATCACGTGATAGGAGAGCTAAGTGGTAATTCGATTGTTTTAAATTACAATTCAACCGAAAAAGTTAAATTTGATGATATTCGTAAGTTGCGTTATAGCGAGTTTGAAAACAGAACAAATAGCCATTTAAGAGAGTACGTTTTTAGTAAGTGGATAAAAAATACAGTTGAGGATGATGAAGAATATATTAAAGCTAAAAAGGATTGTGCAATAGCAGCAGGTCAAAATATTATTAATTTGGTATCAAAATGTCAAGGTACATCTCCAATTGGTCTTATGCGATTCTTTAGAATTGAAGATGAAGAATACTATTATGCAAAAACTACAAATAATTCAGCTGCAATATACAAAGTACCAAAATTAAGTGATGCAAATAACGATATTGTTATCAATAAAGTTTGGATAGAAGTTCCAAAATCACAATTGAATTTTTATACTGAAATTATAAATAAAACTAATGGTTGCAAGATTATTTTTAGAAACGAATTGCGTTATTCGCATGGGCAATTTAACGGAACTCCGGAAGCTAAATGTTATATAGATAGAAATGCTTGTGATTTAACAACTATGTACCAAAAAATCATTTAAAATACTCAATATACCAATCAGAACAGGCATGGTGGTTGAAATTCCATTGCAAGTCAAAATAAAAATCGCCTTCATCGACATTTTTAATTTTGAAATATGGTTTTGCAAGTTCTGTTTGTTTATAACTTTCAAATGCCCTTTTAATCTCTTTTGCAAAGCGAGTTTTAAATTCAGGTAAGGTAATATTCAAAGTTTCTCGGGTTCTTTTATTTTTCAAAATCATCTTCAAACCCTCTTATATTATCAAGTTCAATGTTGTATCGCTTGCCGGTTTTATCAACACAGGTTGCAAAGTCCACAGTTTTATCAGCAAATTTGTTTTGCCAAATGCAAATCAGCAAACCGATTTCTTGAGTTTTTAAATTCAAAACCTTTGTCCCGTACAATTGATAATCTTTTTCAACCATATTGTGCTCCTTTCGGTTATTAACATTAATCGATTACAATAAATAGGAAATCAACCAAATGTGTTGCTATGTAAACATTTGAATGCTATTTGCTGTCTTTCGAGTTAATGTGTTTCCTGATATAAGGAGGATTTATGAAAGAAGTTAGCGGATAAAATATTAGCGAGCAGGAATTTAAGAAAATAAGCAAGTGGGCAGAGGATGTGTATAATATTTCCGTAGTTGTTGATTATTTTGTCGGTAATCAACCGGAGATTGAGGAGTGCTATAATCTTGCTCCGGTTATTAAAAAATTGAGAAACAATGCAGATTTATTAAATGCATTTTTTATTGATGCCGAGGAAAATAAAAATTAACTCTTCAATCTTATTTTCAAATGTTGTTCAAAAAGTGTTCAACAGGCTCGCTATTAAATTTAAAATCATATTTGGATAAACTGGTGCTTTATAAAAATAAAACCCCGAAAAACGGGGTTTAAACAATTATAAAATTAATGTTGATATTCGCTTAGCCTAACCCTAGCTACATAATATTTAGGCACGTTATATTTTTTCAGAACTCTTGCAGTATGTGCTTGAACAATTTCGTAATTGTCATTATAAAATAATGCATTTGAGGATTTTGAAAAGCTAGGCAAACATTTGATATTTTCCGGAGTAAAACAAGTATCGTGATATCCATCCCCATCACGCAAATCTTCAAGGACTATAAAATCGCATATTAGTTCTGACAATTTTGGTGCAATTTTCATATATTCACCCGCAACTTTTCTGAGCAATGTTTCGATATATTCCTGATAAGCTATATTTGTATTTTGCCTTGCATTAATAACTTGATCATGAATTTCTTTAATTTTTGCTTCAACACCCGATATTGTATCTTTATTTATATCGATTTCATCCTCAATATCTTTTAATCTTTGAGTTAGCTCTGATATATCTTCATTCTCGGCTAACAGCTCCGGTCTTTTAGCTTTTAATTCTTCCCTTTCTTCTTCTAAATTTACAATATTTTGTTTAGAATCATCTATGCGTTTATTGTAATCGGCTTTTTTATCCCATAGATTTTTATATTCTTGTCTTCTTTGATTGAAAATTTCCTTCATTTCTTCTATTTTGTCAGTCATAATTTTCTCCTTATTTAAAATTTGTGTAACTAATTCCAAGTTCAAATCTTATAAAAATTTCAAATTCTCTATTGTACCGCTCTCCATTAATTAGTCGTGTAACATACGATTCGGAAATATTCAGTTTTTGAGCCATTTTCTTTTGAGATATTCTTTTATAATGCATTGCAGCACGAATATTATTTTCTCTTTTCTTTAGAAACATAAAAAATTCCTTTTGTTCTTCATTTCAATAGTCGTATAATCCTTTAATAAGCGTCTTCTAAAGGTTATTCTGTGAGGAAATTGTTCTAAAGGTAGGTGTAATTCTTTTGCAGTTAATTTTCTACAATCTTCAATATTTAATTTCTTTGGTGAAAAATAGTATTTTTTAAATACTGCATAATATTTTTCCATATCCGGATAATACAGTTTTCTCGGTTTTCCGAATTTTGCAACAAGTGCTTCCGGACCGTATTTTACATAAAGATTTCGTTTACGAATAATATTTGCGTAACTCGTTTTATCATCAGGATGTTGCTTGTTATATTCTTTGATAAACTCAACCAGTTGCTTCCCATATAAACCTCTTGTAAGTTTTAGTAATCCGAAGAATTTTGTATATTTTTTGCGATTATACTCAGGAATATTGTCTAATTCCACCAATGACAAACTTTTCATTTTGCCGTAATCATTCTCTGAAAATTTTACATAATCATCATCCCTGACAAATGTAACGGCTTCACCTTTTACTGTTGGAGCAGTAGGTGGTGGCATATAATCAAAATCGCAATAAATATAACCTTGCGAAGTTTTTTTCAAGGTATTTTCTTCTACTAATTTATCTAACTTTTCTTGCAGTTCTTCTTTTGGCATTTCAGCCAAAGAGAAGATATCATTAAATGTGAAAGTTTTGAGTTTTCTTGCTAAAAATTTAATTTTTTTCATTTAATCTCCTTCCTTAAAAATTTTGGTAACAATATTCAAATTAATTTCAGCCAAATCATTAGCGTGAGCAATGTTTTCTGCTCTATCTATAAGGTTAACAATTTGTCTGAATCCGACTTTCATTTTGTATAGAAATTCTATTGCATCCGGTGAAAATTTAACTTCGGATAATTCTTTTATGAACAAATCAATTTCTTCTAATTTAAACGGTTTGAATCTTAAAAATGTTAAAACCCTATCCTTCAAATGTTGATATTGTTCAAGTTTTTTATTTGCAACCCCCATACCGATCATTATTATCGGTGCTTTTGTTCGATCGTAAATATCTCGGAGCATTTCAATATATCCCCTTTTGTCAATAAGGTAGTCAACTTCATCAATCATAAGTATTTTAGGTTCTAGCGTTAATGATTTTACTATCTGATTAAATAAATCAGAACTTCTTGCGGCAGGATATTCACCAAGTTCTTTTACAATTTCCATTAAAAGCCATCTTGGTGTCATATTGTGTGTTACTTGAATATGAATAGCATTATCATTATTTGCCGCCCACCAAAGAGCAGTATGACTTTTTCCTACTCCGGGCTCTCCGTAAACAAGAGCCATGCCAGACACTCCTTTTCCCCTATTTAATAAGTTGTTTGTTAAAGTAATAAAATTCTTTGCATTATTTGTCATTACAAACTTACTTTTCATTTGCTTTTCTCCCGTACATTTGTTTATATTCATCCGAATATTCAAATGCCTTAAACCAAGCGACATCCTTGTCGTCTGCAAAACCATGCACTGAAAGCCACTCATAACGCTCAAAGTTTGAATTAAAAATAGGTCTTCCATCTGAATATTCAGTATTTATATCTTTGCTGTCATTATCAGGTGCGATATTTGTTTCTATTAGGGGAATATTCTGCCATTCTACAGGCTTTTTCTGTTCTGTTTTGAAATATTTTTTAATTTCTTTTTTAGTTTTATTTAATAATTTTTTCTGCTGTTTTAGTTCATATTTAAGTTGTTCTTGATCTTGAATATTTCCAAGATGTTGAGCCATTGGATGTGTTGGAATTGTTCTTTTTGCATAACATATAAATTCATTATTAGTTGTATAAACTTTAATTTGGGTTATATCTGAAAGGCTATATTTTATTAAAACTCTGTCGTATATTCCATATAAATCTTCGCTGTAATAATTCGCATTTAAAAATCTAATGCCATCTCGATGTACAGTTCTTGTTTCTTCATGCATCATTAGTTCATCAAGTTCTTCTATATTTACTCCGGAACCTTTTCCGTTATCAAAAACTTCTCCAATGCTTTTGTCCTCAACATTAGGACAATCCTGTTTTCTGTGAAAATCAATATATGCCTCGAACATTTTGTTTAGTTGTTCAATGGTTGGAATAAATTCATTATGATTTTCCTTATGGAATTCTTCGTTTCTCTTTTTATATGCTGGTTTATCATTAATATTTGCTCCGACAAATGATGGCAATAATCGTTCAAAAGTGTCTTGCAATTCCCTGAAAAATCTTTCTATTACTTTAGCTCTCGCATTATACGGTTGAGCAAATACAGGAATGATTTTCAATTTATCAAATAAACCATTAATTCCGCATTCTTGTAAATCACCAGTAAAGAATTTTGCTCTAAATGCTTTGCCATTATCTTGATAACAAATTTTAGGAGTTTTTCCAAGATTAATAATCGCATTTCTTAGAGCTGATGTTATAGCTTGAGTGTTTTCTTCAAGCATAATCTCATAACCAACCAAAGCCGTTGATTTCCAATCAAGATAACCTATTAATGTCGGTCTGCATGGTCTACCTGTAAATGGATTTATACATTCAATCGCTAAGCGGTGACCGTCTGCAACTAAAACATCACCAACTTCAAGTTTAGAAATATCTCTTGAAATATATGGCATAACTTTATCTCGTAATGCTTTTTCACCCTCACGAGCATATATCCACTTATCATAATTTTTACGCATAAACTGATTAGCATATCTTCTAAATGAACGTGAGCTTGTAGTAGACTTATAACCTCTTTTTGCAAGTATATCTTTGGTTAACGTTGTAGCTTTCCCTATGTTTATTTTATTAGGAGCTAGCAGCAATGATTTAAAAACAATTTCTTCTTCTTTAGCAAGGGTTGCAGTACCTTCTTTTTCTCCATAATCATAATTTGGTATAAGCAATGTATAATCGTTTTTAATTTTTATTTTCTTATGCCATCTGTAAATTGTACCAATGGAAACCTTGCCCAACACATTAAATAGAACCGGGTACATTTTGCCTCCGTTATAGGCATTTAAAAATTCTTGCCCTGCTTCCGTTTTCTTTTCTGATATTTTTCTGTAATCAACCCATAAGTTGACCAAATCATATCTTGCAAGTGCTATTTGTTTTGCGCGAGGCGGAACAGGATTTACTTTTTGCAAACTTGGTTCCCTATTTTTCTCAATCTCATTTTTACTTTTCTCAAAATCGATTAAATTTTGTGCTTTATAACCTAATGATTCGGGCATAATTTCATATTTAAAACCTGTAGGAGTTTTAACTTTTCTTGTTATATATTTATTTTTACTTATACCTTTACGAATAGCTCTTGGGGTAACACCCTCAATGCCTGCTGCTTCATTTACTGAAAACCATTCGTTGTTCAAGAATTTCCTCCTTATTTTTGGTATAAAAATTCCGCCTTAAACTACACCAAACATTACCTCTAAATCGGTGTGGTTTGGAGTTTATAAGGGCTTTATTTAACTTTTGTGTCGCATATAAATCGGGTTTTAATTCAACATTCTTGTAAACTCACATGTTGATTTTTATAAATTTACATGCTATATTTTTTCTAAATTATAGATTACAAAATTATATTTGTCAACTAATAGGGTTACAAAAGTGATGGCAGAAAACGAAAAAATTAAGGAAATCCGCAAGGAACTTGGCTTAACACAGCAAGAAATGGCAGATGCATTATGTGTCAGCAAACAATATTTAAGTAAAGTCGAAAACGGATTAACGGAATTAAGTAAAGAAAAAATCATATTACTATGTGAAAAGTTTAATATATCCGTAAACTGGTTATTGATGGATAAAGGCTTTATGTATTTGGGTGAAGTTGAGCAATACAAAGGATTTAAAAATTCTGTTGAACAACTTTTAAATTCAAATGAAAGACTAGGATTATTCTGTAAATATTACTTGGCTATTTACGATGTTATAAAGCTAAAATATAAGAACGCATTAATGGAAGATATTTTAGATACCGCCAAATTCCTTTTTTTAAAAGAATTTTCTACAAGGAAATTAAAAAATAAAAATACTCTTGATATAATTAAGAATTTTAATGAAAGTAAATTTTCCGATAAATTTAAAGAAACAATTTATAGTGAATACTGTAAATTATACGTTGAAAAACATGAGAATATAAAATAAGCCAAATGTCCATTTCTCTTGACTGAAGTCCGCTTTTAAAGCGTATTTCTGCATAAATTTGCTTAATATTTTGTTGAAAATCTCTCAAAATCAGCCTCAAACGGCTATTTTTGTATGCAAAATACTTCCATTATTGACTTCAATTCGGAAGTTGAAATCGGCACGATTTTTATTTCTAGGCGGAACTTGGTTCCTCTTTGGTTCCTTCTTGACGAAATGTCCTATTATTTGCACTTTTGTTTAGTTCCTGAAATCGCCTAATATATTTAGGTTTTAGGCTAACAATAAAACAAAATATCGTTATTAAAATGGAAAATACCGGACAGAAAAGTGACGTTTTGTGCCATTTGTGTCAATTTTAACAACCAGCCTCTGTTCTAAACATAAAGCCACTCTTCCCGATATTTCCCCCTTTATCATTCTTATAAAAACTTACAATTTGTCCAAATTCCACCAATTCTTTTTTTAATTTATCCCAATCTTCTATACATACCTTGTTATTTTCAGTATGTCCACAATTATCACTACACTCGGTACAACAATGTTTTCGTTCATAATCATCGATATCGTTGTAATGCAATACATACTTATACGAATTGCATATTTCTAATTTTCTGTGAGCAAGTTTATTTCGCAATTTTACTAACTTATTCAAATAATTATCTATTTTGCCACTTTCCATAATATCATTAGATTTAAATTTTATAATTTTTTCAAATATTCTATATCTATCTTCTAAATGAAGTAAGTCATTAATTATATTTAAAATTTTATTTGCTTCTAATATATTGTCCTTTTCTATTTTTTCTATGATTTTGTTTGCACTTTTTTCAATAAAGGTATAATTGTCTATAACATTTTGCTTTATCAGGTTCGTTATTTCTATCTTTTGTTCATCTGACAATGTAGCAAATTCTTTTAATATATATGATTTCATAATATAATCATTCTCAGAAGTTTCATTCATTAAAAGTCCTCTAATGTTATTTATAGAATATAATTTCTTTGAATTTTTATTTAATAAAAGTTTCGATTTATCTTCAAATGAATCTCTATCGGCTACATACACTCCCTCAAAAGATGATAAATCCTGTTTAATAGTTTCTCTTATTGTTGAGATATTTTCTGATGAGTAGAACAAAATATCTGTACCAACTTTCTTTTGTCTTAATTCTCGGATAATATTTTCGCCTGTTTTACCATTGGGCATAGATAACGCATAATCAATAAAACATATGTCATAAATTTGAAAACCTTGTACTTGTTTTTCTAATTCTTCAAATAAACAAGAAGCATCCTCTACATATCTGTAGTTAATTTTTATTCCTCTATCTGAAGCATGCATTTCTAAGATATCTTTTGCTTCTGCATAATACGATTTTGAGTCCTCTACCCATAAAATGCCAATATTTTCTCTCATCGCTACATCCTTATTTGTAGTTCAAATCCTTTTGCGGGCTTATTTATTGTTACTTTTCCATTTAAGTGATTTTCAACAATATCTTTTACATGATATAAGCCTATTCCCGTTCCAGATTCGGTATAACTTTTACCGAATTCAAACAACTCATTTACATCTTTAACTCTTGAACTTATTCCCAAACCATCATCCTTAAACACTATATTCGCTATATCATTTTGAACAAATAATGTAATTTCTAACTTGGTTGCTTTATGTTCTGGTTTTGCTGTATTTGATGCAATATTATCTATAATTATTGCGATATCTTGTGGGGAAAATTTAGTTATAAAATTTTGTTCCTCTATATTATTTACAATTATTTTAACTCCGTCCGACTGAATTAAAATATTTTCAGCATATTCTCTTATAAACGCAAACAGGTCTCCTTCAATTTTCTCATCTTTTGTATTAAATTTAGCATAAGGACTATACGATAATGAAGCTTTGGCTCTTGATATATTATATGATAATGACTTTAAATTAGCCCAAGCGGTCTCAACTGTAAACTTATTCCTTTGAATTTGCATTACCATTTTTCTTATTGATTTTTGAATAATACTAAGGTTTATGCGAATCATATGCAATTTCTTAGTAAAACTCTTTTGGTCTTCACTTAAATTACATTCTATAAATTTAGAACGTCTCTTTTCATTCTTTGCTTCTGCTTCTGCAGCTTTTCTTGCTGCTTCTTCTTGTTCTGCCTTTTCTTCAGCTTTTCGTTTTTCTTCTTCTGCTTTTTTACGTCTTTCTTCTTCTTCCCTCTTTTTGCGTTCAGCTTC
The DNA here is from genome assembly GCA_016282705.1 of Candidatus Gastranaerophilales bacterium. GTDB lineage: Bacteria > Cyanobacteriota > Vampirovibrionia > Gastranaerophilales > Gastranaerophilaceae > Avigastranaerophilus. Next base: position 18,865 of record JAEELO010000083.1, read on the forward strand.
TTCTTTTGCTTTTCTTTCTTTTTCTGCTTCGGCTTCAGCTTTTTCTTTTAATGCCTTTATTTCTTCTCTTACTTCTTCAGATAATTGAATACGGGTTCTTATAAGCTTTCCAATAATAGGTTTTAGCAACTCGATAAGCTTTTCAACTCTTTTATCATCTTGAATTAAGCTTTGTCTATTAGTTGTTGCGATATCCTCAAATCTATCATCATCTAATATATCAAAGCTTATTTCTCCTTCTATATAATTTGCGAAAACTTGATTATTTTTATATATATCAAAAAAGTTTTCAACAGCTAATTTTTTTCTTACATACAATCTTAATTGGTTTGGTTTGTACGCTTTGTTTTTTAAAAAACTATTATCATTTAATTGAGCATCCTCTTTATCAACAGAAGTATGAATACCAATCCAACCCTTCAATTCATATTCTATTTCATCAGAGGACAGTTCATCATTTTTTAATTTAAAAAAATCTTTTCCTTTTGTTAAAAATTCTTTTTTATCTATATACTGTACTGATCTTTTTTTGTCTAATATTTCTGGATAATTAGAATTAGTAACAACTACTGTTTCTGCGAGTTTATTTGTAAAGTCTAAATCTGTATTATTAAAAAAAGCATAAAAGTTTTTAAATGCTATAGATTTTTCAACAGATTGAAAATCTTTTTGATAATTTTTATTATCAATAACACAGACTTCTATTTTACTTTTAAGAGTATCTAATAAAAAGAAATCTGCGAGACGTGCTTTTATTCCTTCTATTGTTTGTCCACCTATGCCTGTTAAATCAACATCTGTTAATTTAATCATAGTCCCAGTTTTAAACTGTGTCCAATTGTTGATACATTCTATTTCTATATTATTTATATTCTCTTTTTCTAAATGTGGTATATCAGATTCATTAGACATTTTAGTATCTAAAACCCAAACACACTCATTCGAATGGTCAGTTTTTGTTATTAGATAATATTTCTTTGATAAATATAAAGCAGCTAACTTCCCAATACCTTTTCTACCCATGTATGAATTACGAATATCTTCTGATATATTTTTATCCTGTCGCTTATCTTTCCCCATAAAAACATATTTTTCAGCTAAATCATCATAATCCATTCCTGTACCATTATCAAAAATTTCAATGGTGGAATGTTTTTTGTCAGACATATTAATATATAACTTTACAGATGTTGCTTGAGCATCTAAACCATTTGCAACTAACTCGGCAATTGCATTCCAGGGATTATTGTAAAGACCTTTTCCTAAAAGCTTCAGCGCAAAATATGAAAAATTAAAATATATTTTATCTTCTGTATTCTGCACTTAAACCTCACTTAAAACTTTTTCAATTTGTGTTGCTATCTTCATTGCTAATAATGGTGGTACGGCATTGCCAATTTGAGTTGTAATATCTTTCTTTGTTCCTACAAATTCAAACCAATCAGGAAAAGATTGTATTCTTGCACCTTCTCTTGGCGTTAATGCTCGATTTTCCCTATAATGAATACATCTCAAACCGGAAGGTGTTGACATATTATTTGTAATTGTCGTACTTGGTTGGTCTTCTATTAATCTACCATAAGTGTTATTGTACCCTGATGTTAGACGGTATTCTTTTGGAATTTTACCCTCATCAACAAGTTGATTTATGTAATTCTTGCCTTCACCTTGTATTACATTATTTATTACTGTTTGTATTTTATCACCATAAATGGGTGAAAAATGACATGAGATTCCACCTAATTTATTTCGCATTAATTTTTGATAGCTATTTGTTGGTTGTTTTCCTTTGTAAGATTTTATATTTTCACCTGCTTGTACTGAAGGTAGGTCATTAATAGCTTGTTTTATAGTTATTTGTTTTTTTGATTTCTTTATGTTATCAAATGACCAATTTATATTTAAGTCTTTACGCCAACCTATAATAAAAACTCGTTCTCTATGCTGTGGTACACCATAATTAGCAGCATCTAGGACTCTAAAATCAATATCATATTCTATACTATCAAATCTTTTTTTTATATCTTCAATAACCTTTCCACCTTTCGGATTTTTCATTGATAGCATACCTTTTACGTTTTCAAACAAAAACATTTTAGGCTTTATAATCGATAGCAAGCGATAATATTCTTCGTACATTTTAGCTTTGTCGTCATATTTACGACGTCCTATTGTACTATACGATTGACAAGGTGGACCACCAATTATCAAGTCTACTTCTTTATCAGAAATATTTTCTAGTATTTTTTCTTTTGTTAGTTTTTTTATATCTTTATTAATCATGTTTATTTTAGGAAAATTTTTCCTAAAAGCTTCAGCCGCTTGTTTATCCAATTCGTTTGCAAAAACAATATCACAATTCTCATTTTCTAAGAATTGACCATCAATTAATTTATAATAAAATCCAAATGTTAAGCCCCCAGCTCCTGAAAATAAATCTACTATACGCATTATTGACCTAACTTCTGCAATATGCCATTACTAGTACCAACATTTTCATATAGTAATCTTAACAAAAGTTAACATTATAGTCAATGTCTAACTCGTAATTAGTTAAGTTCTATTAAGAAATAACTATTTGTTCTAATATATACTTATTATTCAGCCAAAAACATTGCTTTGTTAATTTTCTTCCGTCGGGCAGTTCGTAAGTATCAGCTTTATTTTGTCCGTGAGGTCTCACATGACTTACATTATTAAATGATTGTCCTGGCAAGTTATTAAAATCACGTCCGTTTTTATTTGTAATAACAACGCCTTCTTTTATAACTTTAACTGTTTCAGCCCAAACTTTATGAACTTCTTCAATGTCTTTTACTGGCATGTTCCAGAATTTAATGTTGTCTAAATATAATTCGTTATTTTTATCAAACTTGAATATGATAAACATAAATTTTGTAGAAGAAAACAGGTTATACATAAATGAATCTTCCCATTCTTCTTTAATAATTTCGGTAAATTTGAATGTTGGGAAAGACATACTTTCTTTGATATTTTTATCACCAAAATTTATGCGTATTGTTTTTGGAACAATATTTGCTTTCTTAAATTCTTCTGTTGCTGCAATGTTACCTTTTATGCCTAGAATAGCAGCTATTATTCTTTCATTAACATTTTTCATTGCTGGATTTAACTTAAATTCTCTGATTAATTCCTTTTGTGATTTACCGAAATATGGTTTAATTTTGTTGATAATATAATTTTCAAATCCTTGTTTTTCAAGTTGTGCTTTATTATCAATAAGAGTTTCTTCTTGTTCTTGGTTTAAAACATAATTGTTCAAAATATATGTCATGTAAGATTGCTTAAGAGAATATGCTCTTTGATTAGCTTTAACTGAATTATAAGGTTGTGGTCTTAAATCTTTTTCTCCGCCAGCTCCTTTGCGGCAAGCTCCAAGATATAAGGTATCTCCCTCTGATAATTCATGAGCTCTCCCTTCTCTTATTTTATGAACAATCTTTTCCCAATCCTGTTTAATAACAATTAAGTCTTTTTCAGGATATTCATATAAAAGAGTTTCTAATATTTTAAAGTCTGAAATAGATACATCTTTGAAATATTCATAATACATTAGCAAAAGAGTTTTGTTCTTATGCCAAAAGCTACTATCTTCAAAAGATTTATTAACTTCAGTCATGTAGTCAATGATATTTAATACTAGTCTTTCTTTTGCCACATATTTATTTGATTTGTTTTTTATGCACGGGGTAACTTTTAATTCAACACCTAACTCAATAAAATCAGCTTCAGCACGGCTATTTACTTTTCTTTCAAACCAACATTCCTCAAACATTTGTCCGACATTACCCTTATTTTTAGCCGTACAGAGTCTTCCTGTTGTATCGATTTGACCAAAAGGAATGTTAATTGCTTCTTTTGACCTTCTTAATAATTCCTCTTTTGAATTGTAACGTTTTTCTTGCATTCATACTACCTGCTTGATTTTATGATAACATAATAATGGGGTAGAACAAGAATATGTTAAGCAATGATGAAAAGATAAAAGTAGTTGAATTATTTGCTGGCGTTGGGGGTTTTAGACTCGGTTTTGAACGTTGCTCTGATGCATTTGAAACAATTTGGGCGAATCAATGGGAACCGGGGAGAATATCTCAATACGCATATGATTGTTATGTTGCACACTTTAAAGAAAACCATAATTGTGTAAATGAGGATATAGCAAAAGTAAAAAATCAAATACCTGACCACGACTTGCTTGTGGGAGGTTTCCCATGCCAAGATTATTCCGTTGCAAGAACGGGGGCTAAAGGAATTCAAGGCAAAAAGGGTGCTTTATGGTGGGATATAAGAGATATTGTTGAATCGAAAAGACCTAAGTATATTTTACTTGAAAATGTAGATCGCTTATTAAAATCTCCAGCTAAACAAAGAGGCAGAGATTTCGGAATTATTTTAAGATGTTTATCTGATTTGGGTTATGCTATTGAATGGCGAGTTATAAATGCTGCCGAGTATGGTTGTGCTCAAAGACGTCGTAGAACATTTATTTTTGCCGTTCATAATACAACAGATTTTTATGAACACTTATTTAATGAAGAAAAGCTCAATCTTCTTACCAAAAACGGTTTTTTTGCAGACGAATTCCCTGTTGAAACCAATAATTTAACTATAAATAATGTTGATATTTACAGAATTTCGAAGGATAAATATAAAACTCTTGAATCTTTTTCTGAAAAATTTGCTGCGAAATTTTTTAATACAGGTGTTTGTATAGACGGTAAAGCATATACTATTGAAACTACTCCTATTTTGCAAACACCACAAACACTAAACGATATATGCGAAGAAGGTTTGGTAGATAAAAGATTTTTCTTAAATGGCAATTTAGACAAGTGGAAATATTTAAAAGGCTCTAAAAGAGAAGAACGAAAAAGACCTAATGGTGAAATCTATTATTATACCGAAGGATCAATGGCATTCCCTGATAAAATGGATATGCCAAGTAGAACAATGCTTACAAGTGAGTCTTCTTTAAATAGAAGTACACATGTTGTTATTGACAAACAAACTGGGTATTATAGACTTCTAACACCTCTTGAATGTGAGAGATTAAATGGATTTGATGATAATTGGACTAACACGGGAATGCCGGAAAAATTTAGATATTTTGTAATGGGCAATGCTCTTGTAGTTCCGTTAATTGAAAGAATGGGTTCTAGAATTTTAACCATAACGACTCCACAAAAGGTATATAGTATCAAAAGGCAAAAACAAGTAGCTTTGTGTTCTTAAATTTTATTAAGAATAATTTCACCAGTTTTTTCGTTGTAATCATATTCTATAAGTTTAAGATTATTCCATTTCCTTGTTTCTGCAATATGTGAACCAATTGAATAAAACCTTTGAGCTTCTTCATCCCTATATTTTTTTACATTTTTGGATATTTTATTTGCAATCAAATATGCTTCAATCATGCTATAATCACCACAAGCATATTCTTTATTAACATAATCAATATATTTTAAAATTTGATTAATATGTAGTTTTTGTGCCCTGTCTTTCTTTAATTCAATGATTAAATATTTATTTCTAATTTTATATTTATTACTAATATATGAATATCCAAAAATATCTATTCTATCCATATAACTAATAGGCTTAAATGGAGATGCAATAACTTGGTGCGAAATATAATCCCAACTATGATTACCTAGAACTCTAATCGTATTCTTATTTTTCGATACAAGTTGTTTAACAAGTTGTAACTCAAGCCCTGATTCCAACATAGTACTCTGCTGAATTATTTTGAAAGGGCTAAAAATATACTTATCTATGGTATTTTTTAATAATTTCTGTTTTATACTATTATGTACTCGTTCATAATTTGAATTAATAATATTTTCTTTATTTTTTAGGTTATTTTCATTTTTTCTTAGAAAAATATCGAATAATGCATTCTCTTCTAAATCATCGATTTTTATAAATGATACATCTTGGAAAGCTCTGAGCATTTTAAATGCTTGTGGATTTGAATTTAAGACATCGTCCATATCGATACAATTTTCTTCATTAAAAAAGAATGGAGAAGGTTTGAAGAAACAGACCACACGAATTTTTTCATAAGATGAAGCTGTATTTAATAACATATCATTTTTGATTTCATTATAATTCATATGACCAGGCTGGTTTGCTTTTGGGAAATTAAAATATTTGCAATCCTTGACTATATTAATTAATTCTCCTCGTCCATATATTTTTCTATTATGAAAAAAATATATATAATCTCCAGCTTTCATAGAGGCATAATCAGTCAATGTTCCAAAATGACTGCGAGTCCATTTTACAGGAGTCTTCTCCATATTAAAATTTAAAAAGGTTCCATATGTCCCACTTTTGATACATTCTCTTAAAATATTGACTTTATCCTGTGCTATTGCAATGACATACCCAGCCATATATTTCTCCTTGTTGTCTATATAGCTATAAATATTAGAAAATTATATATAAGTCAAGTTAGATAAATTTTTTAATTCTATTATTTAAGAATTACGAACTACCAGCTTATTATCTAATTTTACCGAGTTCTATTTTAATAAAAGTTAGCGAAATTTATGAAAAATTTTTTAAAATTTTCAAACTACCATCCATTCAGAAAAAGTTAATACTGCCCGAAATTCTTGAACCGTCTGCAAAACGATTCATTGGGCTAAAGCCCTTATGTAGAGCCAAATTACAAAAATTTCCAAAACTGTCTGCAAAATTGGTAATTTCGGTAGTTCCGGAATTCGGATTCTCATAAATTTTTCCAAGTTAGAATGCCTGATATTACTGCGTTTTAACGATAATTCCAGAACTGTCTGCAATTCCGAAACTACCAAAAAAAGTATATTCTTTACTTTAACATCAATATAAAAAGGACTTATCAAACGACAAATCCTTTTTATTAGCGGGCGACGAGACTCGAACTCGCGACGTCAACCTTGGGAAGGTTGCATTCTACCACTGAATTACACCCGCATTTCTACTTAATTATACCCCCAATTTTTTAAACTAACAATTGTAAATTTATTTTCCATAAATTCCGCACACTTTCTAATACTGTATTAAAATACAATTATGGGGAGAATTAAACAACTATCTGTTAATCTTATTAATCAAATCGCTGCGGGCGAGGTTATTGAACGTCCTTACAGTGTCGTTAAAGAGCTTGTTGAAAACTCTATTGATGCAGGTGCTACAAAAATAGAAATCTCTGTTTCTAATGTCTGCAGAGATATTCGTGTAGCCGATAACGGCTCAGGCATCCACCCCGACGACATTCAGCTTGCTTTCACTAAGCACGCAACAAGTAAATTAACCGATGAAAAAAGCTTATTCAACATTCAAACTCTCGGGTTTCGAGGTGAAGCACTTGCCAGTATAATCTCCATTGCAAAAGTTTCCTGCACCACAAGAACCAAAGATTTTGATTTCGGAACAAAAGTTGAATCCCAAAATTCCGTTGTTAAATCTTCTAAAACAGGCTGTGCGCAAGGCACTATTATGGAAGTTACAGACCTCTTTTTTAATCAGCCGGCAAGGCTTAAATTTCTTAAAAGCGAAAAAACAGAGTTCTCATATATCCAAGAATTAATACAATCTCTGGCCATTTCTCACCCTGATATAGCTTTAATACTCAAAAATAACGGTATAACAATCATTTCCACTACCGCTAATGCAGATTTATTAACCAGAATTACTGAAATATACCCGTCTGACATCATAAACGAACTCAGACCGCTTGATAAAACAGATAAGCTCTCTGACCTTAAAATTACGGGTTTTGCATCTGTTCCAAGCTACACGCGCTCAAGTAAAAAATCAATTTACATGTTTGTTAACGGCAGAATGGTTAAATGCCCCATAATCTTAAAAGCTATTGATGTGGCATACAAAAATATGATGCCCTCCGGCAGATATCCGTTTGTAGTTTTAAATCTGCAAATTAACCCCGAAGATGTAGATGTTAACGTTCACCCCACAAAACGCGAAGTAAGATACAAAAACCCTAATCAAATATTTAATTTTGTGCAAAGTGCAATAGATTACGCTCTTAATGCCGTAAAAAACGATTTTCAACAAAATCAGCAGGAAGAAAAACCCTTGCCTTTTGCAAAGTCATATGATTTCGTTTCTACGGAAGATACGAATGAAAATCCTGTTTTCCCTTTAAAAATAAGACCGCAAAATGAGTCAAAACAGGAATTTGTTACCCCTAAAGAGCCTGTATACACTACAACTCAAACAAGAATGGAAATTAATTTTGATAATCCCATAGAAGAAAACAAAGTTAACGTAATAGGTCAGTTTAAAAACACATACATTCTTGTAGAAAACGATGATAACCTTGAAATTATCGACCAGCATATTGCAGAAGAACGTTTTATTTATGAAAAATTGAAAAAGCAAAAAGAAATTGCATCACAATTGCTAATAGTATCTGATGTCATTGATATTGAGCCTGCAGATACAGAACTTTTAATGAATGCAAAAGCTAATTTGAATAAATTCGGATATCAAATAGAAAAAATATCAGATACTCAGGTTATCTTCAAAAAAATACCGCAAGTATTATCAAGGGCAAATTTAAAAGATGTATTATCGGAATTGCTTGAAAATCTGAGAAACTCTCCCGATAATGATTTAGACACTATAGAAGAAAAAATACTAATAACAACCTCTTGCAAAGCATCAATTAAAGCCGGAGATAAGTTAACCCTTTGGCAGATGGAAGAAATTGTGAAAAATTTAAGAACAACGAAAAATCCTTATACATGTCCGCACGGAAGACCTATTTCGCACTTTATTCCATACAAAGAAGTAGCTGCGTTTTTTGCAAGAAATATATAATAAAAAAAGCCCGAAGTTTTTTCTTCGGGTTCTTAGTAATGTGTGTACGTTTAATCAGATTATATACTTTCAAATGTTAATTCGTCGTTATTAACATCTATTTTTACTTTAGAATGTGGCATGATTTCCTGCTTCAATATTTTCTTAGACAATGGATTTTCTATTAATTGTCTTATTGTTCTCTTAAGAGGACGTGCGCCATATACAGGGTTATAGCCTTTTTGAGCCAAAAATTCTTTTGCATCATCTGTAATATCAAGCGTAATATCCTGTTCAGACAATAATTGATGTAAATGTGCAGCTTGAATATCAACGATTTTAGCTAATTGCTGCATTGTTAATGCTTTAAAGAATACAATTTCGTCTATTCTGTTTAAGAATTCAGGTTTGAATCTTTGCTGCATTAATGCCATTACTTCTTCTTTTGTCTGCTCTGATTGCTTTTCGGATACCATTGATTCTAAAGTATTATTTAGAATAATTTCACTACCTATATTACTTGTTAATATAATTAAAGTATTTTTAAAGTCAACAGTTCTTCCTTTAGAATCCGTTAATCTGCCGTCATCAAAGATTTGCAGCATTATATTAAATACATCCGGATGAGCTTTTTCAATTTCATCAAACAAAATAACGGAATACGGTTTTCTTCTTACATGTTCTGTTAATTGACCGCCTTCATCATAACCGACATATCCCGGAGGAGCACCGATTAATCTTGCAACTGTATGTTTTTCCATATATTCAGACATATCAATTCTTATAAGAGCATCTTCATCATTGAACATAAACTCTGCTAATGCTTTTGCAAGTTCGGTTTTACCTACACCCGTAGGTCCTAAGAATATGAACGTACCTATTGGTCTGTTCGGATCTTTTAATCCGGAACGAGCACGTCTTATTGCATCCGATACTACTTCAACAGCTTCATCTTGTCCAACAACACGCTTATGTAAAAAGTCTTCCATATTAACAAGCTTTTCTTTTTCGCTTTCCATAAGCTTATTAACGGCTATTCCTGTCCATTTACTTACTATTTCCGCAATATCATCTTCGTCAATTTCTTCTTTTAATAAAGTATTTTTATGCTCGCTTGAATTCTCTCCTACTTCTTTGAGCTGTTTTTCAAGAGCCATTAATTTACCGTATTTTAATTCTGCAGCTTTTTGTAAATCCATATCACGTTCTGCGGCTTCAATTTCTATTTTTACTTTTTCTATTTCTTCTTTTATTGAAGCTTCACCTTGAATGCTCTTTTTTTCAAGTTCCCACTGCGTTTTTAAGTTATTTATTTTTTCATTGATATCTTTCAAAATATTTTCTATATTCTGAATTTTTTCTGTATTTTCAGTACTTTCTTCCTGTTTTAATGCTTCACGCTCAATTTCTAACTGCATTTTTTGACGTACTAACATATCGAGTTCTTCCGGCATGGAGTCTATTTCTATTCTTAAAGAAGATGCTGCTTCATCAACAAGATCTATTGCTTTATCGGGTAAAAATCTGTCCGTAATATATCTGTCGGATAATTTAGCGGCAGCCACAAGAGCGGAATCTTTGATTCTTACTCCATGGTGAACTTCATATCTTTGTTTTAGACCTCTTAAAATACTGATGGTATCTTCAATAGAAGGTTCATCAACCATAACAGGTTGAAATCTTCTTTCTAATGCTGGGTCTTTTTCAATGTATTTACGATACTCGTTTATAGTTGTTGCACCGATACATCTTAAAGTGCCTCTTGCAAGCATTGGTTTGAGCAAATTGCCTGCATCGGTTGAACCTTCCGTTGCACCTGCACCGACAACCGTATGTAATTCATCTATAAACATTATTATTTCACCGTTTGAATCTTCTACTTCTTTTAAAACAGCTTTTAAACGTTCTTCAAACTCGCCTCTAAATTTTGCACCGGCAATTAAAGCACCTAAATCTAATGAAATTAATTTGGATTCTTTTAAGTTTTCCGGAACATCTCCTCTGACAATTCTTTGTGCTAAACCTTCTATGATAGCAGTTTTACCAACACCCGGTTCACCTATTAAAACAGGGTTGTTTTTTGTTTTTCTGTTTAATACCTGAATAACACGTCTTATTTCATCATCTCTGCCTATAACAGGGTCAAGTTTGCCCTTGCGAGCCATTGCCGTTAAATCGGTTGAATACTTTTCAAGAGCTTTATATGAATCTTCTGCATTTTTACTGTCCACTTTTCTGTTACCTCTTACTTTCTTCATTGCGTTTAATATAGAGCTTTTATTTATTTTGTTATTGCTCAATATTTGCTGAATTTTTGAATTTTGTAATTCCGTCATAGCCATTAAAATATGCTCTATGCTTATAAAAGAATCTTTCAAGCTGTCTGCATTTTCCTGTGCCATATCAAACATTGTATTGGTTATTTGAGATAAATATAATTGTTGATTTGGGTTTGAAGATTGCACTTGAGGCAGCTGTGATATTTCATTTACTATTTGATGTTTGAAATTATCCGTATTAATTTTTAATTCGCTGCAATAATCTTTTGCAATTCCTTCATTATCCTCAGCTATTGCAAGCATAATATGCAGTGGCTCCAACTGTGAATTATGATATCTGTACATAATCTGTTGTGATGCATATATAATTTCTTTTGTATAATCCGTAAGTCTGTTAAAATCTATCATCTAAGAACACCTCTTTTCTTTTGATTGAAAATTCTTAGAAATTTTCAGTTCCTATTCTTAGTTTAATAGCTTTTTTTAAAAAATCAGAAAAAATTTATAATTAATTAAGATTTTGTTTTTTATATTTAATTAGAAATTGGCAGAAAACTTCATTAACCTCTTTGTTATCTGTATTTAAATACTCAAGTTAATTTCAGGCACTGCCTGAAATCAAGTTTTTTGCAATTTCGAGGCGATTAAACCGAGAAATCCGGCTGACTGAAAACTTGGAAAATATAAAATTGACCGGATTGTTACGTCGATTCTCTCCTCACAATGACGGAGAATAACTCTCTCCTCTACCCGTCTCCAAAGGGCGGCGAAATCTGTTATTATGTAAAGAAGTCATAAACTATAAAAATTATTTTTATAGTTATGATATTATATAGTTATTGGTAAATAGGAAAAAACAGTAACGATGATAAGTTTTCTCGGGCTTTGTGTACAAAATTTAATACAAACAATGAAGTACATTTTAAAAGGAAATGTTAAATTGTCGTCTGTATTTTCGCAAGCCGCTATGATAAGCTATGACTCTCTTCCGATAAGTTTATGCATAGTTTTTATTGCAGCGGTTGTAATCGCATTGCAGGTATCAAAACAATTTTTGATGTCGGGTGCTGAAAGTTATGTCGGCGGTTTTCTTGCCGTTGCTTTAATAAGAGAATTAGCTCCCGGATTTGCCGCACTTGCTATAAGCGCAAGAGCAGGTACCGCAATAAGTGCGGAAATAGCAAATATGCAGGTTACTTCTCAGGTAGACGCAATAAAAACATTAAAAGTTGACCCGATAGGATATTATTTTGCACCGAGAATAATTGCAGGTGCAATAACAGTCCCAATGGTGGTTATTCTTGCCGAATTATTCGGAATTATAGGTGGTATGATGATTTCATATATTACAATAGAATTGCATCCGAATCGTTATATGACCTCAGTATGGTCTTTTTTGAATACAAGAGATATTTATATAAGTATTTTAAAAGGTTTTATATTTGGTATAATAATTCCGTTAATATGCGCAACTCAGGGCTATGAAACATCAGGCGGTGCAAAAAATGTAGGTATATCTACAACAAAAGCCGCCATTAAATCGACTGTTTTCTTATTAATGGCGGATTTGATAATAACTTTTATATTTTATGTTAATTTCACTTAATCGGAATCGCTGCCGACATTAGCGCTTATACCTGCTAATCTTCTGAGTTCTTCAGGTCTTTGTGATTTAGCAAGAGCATCCTCTGCCGTTACAAGTTTTTTCTTGTATAAATCTGCAAGTGCTGTTTCAAGAGTTTGCATACCCTGACCTGCACCTGTTTGAATAGCTGAATATATTTGAGCTGATTTACCTTCACGAATCATATTTGAAACAGCATTGTTTTTTACTAAAATTTCTTGAGCCATAACACGACCTTTTTTTGTTCCGTCCGGCTGTAATTTTTGAAGAAGTGTTTGAGCAAATACGGCTTCAAGGCAACCGCCTAATTGAACACGAATTTGCTGCTGCTGACCTTCGGGGAATACATCTATAATACGGTCAATAGTTTGGCTGGCAGATGATGTATGCAATGTTCCGAACACCAAGTGACCTGTTTCTGCTGCCGTCAGAGCAAGTCCTATTGTCTCGATGTCACGCATTTCGCCGACCAGAATGATATCCGGATCTTCTCTTAAAGATGATTTCAATGCATTTGCAAATGACCTTGTATCCTGACCGAGTTCTCTTTGGTGAATTACACTTTTCTTTGATTTATGAACAAATTCAATAGGGTCTTCAATTGTAAGAATATGTTCGCTTCTTGTTTCATTGATATGGTCTATCATAGATGCTAAGGTTGTAGATTTACCGCTACCTGTAGGCCCTGTTACAAGTATTAGACCTCTCGGACGTTCTGTAATTGTTTTTACTACTTCAGATAATCCCAATGATTCAAAAGAGGGGATATCCGTTGTAATTGTTCTGAAAGCTGCAGCATATGTACCGCGGTTTTTATAAATATTTACCCTGAAACGCCCTAAACCTGATATACCATATGACATATCAAGCTCCCAAACTTGTTCCAGATTTCTTCTTTGTTCATTGTTTAACATTGGGAAAAGCAACTCTTCCACATCTATCGGAGTTAACGGTTCATATTTTGTTCTTAAAAGATTTCCGTCAACTCTTATTATAGGCGGCATTCCTGCAGAAATATGCAAGTCACTTGCTTTATACTGTATAACCTCTTTTAATAAGTCATCTATTACCATATTCTACCTCAACTGTTTGTACTTAATAAGAATATGATACAAGTTTATTTGATTTTACACAAGTTTTTTTATGTAACCTTTTTATTAATTTGAAAAATAAATGGTGCTTATATGGTAGTAGTGATATATAGGTATATAACAATTATCTGAAAAATTAGGTAAAAATGATAAATATATTGGACATGTCGAAAGATTTGAAAGGTATATAAGTATGAAGGTATTGGCAAAGATATTAGAAATATTGCAAATTGAACCTTCAGAATTCTTTAATTTTAAATAAAAGAAAATTTGTAATAAATATAATAAAAAGGTGCTTTTATATAGATTCGGAGTTTGTTTTTATTTGACGTTGTTTGATTTTTTTCCAAACAAAGTATATTGGAATACCTGTTGCTATAATAACAAGTGCTTTCATAGAATTTTCAAATTTATGTACTGTTAAAGAATAAATAATATAGCTGCCTATGGTAATAAAAAATATATTAAACAAACAATTAACTTTATTCAAAACTGCTTCTTTATATTTAATTCTGTATACAAAAATACCTATAGCCGTTAATACATAGAAAATTAATGCCGCATATATTACGTAATCCAATAATTCACTGTAATTACCGCAGAATATTATTAATACGCTTGACCAGATACATTGAAGAATCAAGGAATTAACAGGAACATTTGTATCTTTATTAATAACGGCAAGTTTTTCAAATAAGAGATTATCTTTTGCCATTTGATAATAAACTCTTGCACCTGTCATTATCAATCCGTTTGCACTTCCGCAAGCTGAAATTAAAATAATTAAAGCAATAATATAAGTTCCCAATGAGCCTGTTATATTTTGCATAAGAACTACCGCTACAACATCCTCAGGTGCCGTTGCAATTTCATCTAACGGGATTGAACATACATAAAGAATATTTATTAATAAATAAATAACCATTACAATAACAACACCCCAAAATAAGGCTAAAGGTATATTTTTTTCGGGTTCTTTTACTTCCGCAGAAATAAAAGTGATATTATTCCAAGTAACCATTGCAAAAATTGCACCGACCGTTGCAGTTGCAACAATTTCCATTGTAGAAAATGTTAAGTCGCTCATGCTAAAAATGTGCTGAAAATTTGCACTTATTACTTCGTGATTACAGCCTAAAAATATCCCAAAAAGAATTACTCCGACGATAGATAAAACCTTTGTTAAAGTGAATATGTTTTGTGTTAAAACTCCGTATTTAATACCTCTGGAGTTAATATATGTAAGAATTGCACATATAACAAGTGCGCATAATTGTTGTGTGGAAAATTGAAAATAAGTTGTATCTATTAAGTAGTTAACGGAGCTGATTTGAGGGAATAAAAATCCCATAAATTTACCTACGGCAATACATACAGCACCGATTGTAGCAGTTTGAATAACAAGCAATAGCGACCATCCGTATAAAAATGCGGTTAAATCATTAAACATTTTCTTTAAAAACATATATTGACCGCCGTCTTCTTTAATATTCAATACGGGTTCAGCATATGCTATAGCTCCTGCCAAAGAAAACAAACCTGCTATTAACCATACCATTAATAATAAAAATGCAGATTGTGTATATCTTGCTATATCGGCAGATACAATGAAAATCCCGCAGCCAATCATTGAACCTACTACTACGGAAATAGAATCTTTTAAATTTAAAGTCCTTTTTAAATCATTGCTCATCTGTAAACCATACTTTATTCATTTTGAAAATCAAGTCATGTCTTTTGCAATATTCGATTAATTCTGCTTTAATTTCTTTAAGCAGGAATAAAATTGCAATTAAGTTTGGTGCTGCCATTACAAGATAGGTTGCATCCGTAAAGTCTACCACGCTTTTTACATTCATAGAAGAACCTACAATTATAAATAAACAAAATACTATTTGATAAAAAATAGTTCTTTTTTTGCCTTCACCAACCAAAAATGACCATGCTTTTTGTCCGTAATATGCCCATGAAAGAATTGTCGAAAGTGCAAATAAAATAATAACTACAGCTAATATATACGGGAAAAAGTGCATTGTTGGCACACTTGCAAATGCTGCAGAAGTTAATTCAACGCCCGAAATACCTTCTGTATAATGCAGATATTCACCCGTTAAAACAATAACAAATGCTGTCATGGAGCAAACTATAACCGTATCAAGAAACGGTTCTATCATAGAAACGAAACCTTGAGAAGCTGGTTCATTTGTTTTAACCGCAGCATATGCTATAGGAGATGAACCTACACCTGCTTCGTTTGATTGAATAGAACGTCTTAAACCTATAATTATTGAGCCGATTACACCGCCATATATTGCTTTCGGGAAAAAGGCTTCATGAACGATTGTATATATTGCTTGAGGTATATGTGTAAAATGAGTCAATATTATAATCAAACAAGCTGTTATATATACAAGACACATAACAGGTACTACTTTAGTTGTAACATTAGATATACTCTTTATTCCGCCAACTATAACAAGACCTACAACTATAGCGACAAACAAGCCGAATACCCAAGTATGAATTCCGAAAAATCCTGTTGTACCTCCGGTAATAACAATAAATTGATGTGCTGCCTGATTTGTCTGCAACATACAGCCGCCGCCGAAGGTTCCGGGGATACAAGCAAGGGCAAATATATATGCTAAAGTTTTTCCTAATTTATGGTAGCCTTTTTTTGCAAATCCGCGTTCAATATAAAACATTGGCCCGCCTGATACCGAACCGTCTCTGTTAATATGTCTGTATTTTAACGATAGAGTAACTTCGCAGAATTTAAGCGCCATACCGAAAATAGCACCTGTTGCCATCCAAAACATTGCTCCCGGCCCGCCTATTGATATAGCAATTGCTACACCGGCAATGTTACCCAAACCTATAGTTCCCGATAATGCCGTAGCTAAAGCACCAAAAGAAGATACTTCACCTTTGTGTCCTTCTGTATCGGTTTTTTTATGAAATATTTGAAATAAGGAATGTTTAAATCCCCATATGCCGATACATCTTAAATAGAATGTACAAAAAATACTTGTTGCTATCATTAAAAATATTAATATGGGAACTTCTGCACCCATTATGTTTATAGGGGCAAAAATTACTTCCGAAAACTTATCCGAAAACGGGGCAAAATATTTTTCAATTGTTTCATCCACGCCCATTGCATATGTTTTTTGAGCCAATAGTAAAAGTCCTAAAATGCTCAATAAAATATAGTTTTTTTTCATTATAACAGTTTCTCTTTCATTATTTCGGCATTATGTACTTCCATTCAAGGATACAAAAAACACAATACAGATACAAGTTTATAAGTAAAAAGTGTTACAAAAACGGAAGATACTTTTTATAATATATTTATTTTATTGTCTTTTATCTCAAAAATTTCAACGTTTTTAAGGTATTCTTCTTTGAAATTTAATGTATCAACCGATGTAATAATAGTTTGCGTATCTTTATCAATTGCATTTAAAAGATAGTTTTGTCTTATATCGTCTAATTCTGCCAGTACATCATCCAAAAGCAAAATGGCATTTATATTTATTTTTTCTTTAATAAATGCAAGTTCTGCCAGTTTTAACGAAAGAACAATTGTTCTTTGCTGACCTTGTGAAGCATATTTTTTTGCTTCCGACTTATTTATGAAGAATGAAATATCATCTCTGTGAGAACCAATAATACTTTGACCTCTTATAATTTCTTCCTGTTTTTTTTCTTCAAGTTTTTTTCTGAAGTTTTCCAAAATATATTCATTATTATGTTCAAATTTTTCGGTTGATGGAACATCGCCGATAATTGAAGAATTATAAACTATAGATAAATCTTCGTTTTCAGAAATTTGTTTATGTTTTTCTTTTGCTATTTTTTGTAATTCATATAAAAAATTAATTCTTATAAAAATGATATTACTGCCTGTTATAGCCAGTTGTTCATTCCAAATATCAAGCATTGATGTATCTGAATTAATATTACCTTTTAAGCTTTTTAAATAATTATTTTTTTGTGTGCGGATTTTATTATATTTAGCCAGACGTTCAACATATGCGGGAAATATTTGGCTTATAGCCAAATCCAGCCATTTTCTTCTGTCATCAGGGGTTCCTCTTAATAACAATAAATCATTTGTGGTGAAACAAACAGTTGACATATTACTTATAAAATCGGAAGATTTATTTTTGTTTAAACCGTTTACTTTTAGTTTTTTTCTGTTTGGAGGATTAATTGTTACTTCAAGTTCAATATCTACATCAAATTTTTTTACTTCTGCTTTAATATTACATATTTCTTCGTTCCATTTTATTAATTCGGCATCACTTTTTGCACGCAAAGAATCAAGAGAAGAAAGATAATAAACAGCCTCTAAAAGATTTGTTTTTCCCTGTGCATTCTTTCCTATAAATAATATTTTTTCGGAATTAAAATTAATACTTATGTCCGAATAATTTCTGTAATTTTTTAAACTTAACTTCTTAATGAACATAAAATAATTATATCAAATGAAATAAAAATAGACTTCACGTTAAAATCTGATAATATATTATTAAGGGAAAAAATAAAATGTTTAAAGATAAATTAACGGAAGCAGCAAAAAGAATAAAAATAATAGAGACCGGAAGACGTCTTTATGAAAGAAATTTAACTGTCGGAACTTCAGGAAATCTCAGTATAAGAACAAACGAAGGGATTTTGATTACAGCTTCAGGCACGGCACTTGGCGGTCTGACATTAGAAGGTATTGTATTAATGGACTTTGACGGAAATGAACTATCCGCAGGCAAAGCATCGTCTGAAAAAATGCTTCATGTTGAAATATATAAACAAAGACCGGATATTAATGCAATTATTCATGTGCATCCTGTTTATTTAACAAGTTTTGCCGCTTGTCGATTGCCTTTAAATGAACCTATAATGTCTGAAAATATTTTATATTTTGAAGAAATTCCATTGGCTGATTATGCAATGCCTTCATCTGGGGTGCTTGTAGATAATACAGTTAAATTTATTGATAACCATGATGTTGTTTTAATGGCAAATCATGGAGTTGTTGTTTGTGCTAAAGATATTGAAACAGCATTTTTAAAAACAGAAACAGCCGAATATTATGCACAGGTAACAATTAATACTAAATTGCTCGGCGGAGCCAAAAATCTTTCCGAACAAGATGTTCAGGATTTAATAAATTTAAAGAAGATGGCTAATAATTAATATTATTTAACAGTATAAAACTATTTACCGATACAGAAATTATCAAAAATATTATTTAAAATATCATCGGTAATAACTTCACCTGAAACCTCGGAAATAAACATTAATGCTGATTTTATATCAATAGAAATTAAATCCTGAATTTCTTTATTTTGAGCCGCAACTAAAGCATTTATTAATGAGTTTTTTGTTTCTTCAAGTGCTTTTTGTTGTCTTTGATTTGTAATAAATTCAATTTCGGTAAGATTTTGACTTATTACGGCTTTTTTTATTTTTTGCTTTAAAATATCAAGATTTTCACCTGTTTTTAGGGATATACAAACAGCATCAGCATCTTTTGTTTGCGTTAAATCGCATTTTGTTGCGACTTTAATGTGCTTTTTATCTTTAATTGAGTTGTATATTTCTTCATCTTCTTTCGTATATCCGTCGTTTAAATCATATAAAAATAAAACAATATCGGCATCTTGAACATATTTCTTTGAATAATCTATACCTATTGCTTCAACTTTATTTATATTTTTATCATCTCTTATTCCTGCCGTATCAATTATTGTTGCTGCAATACCGTCTATATCAATTGTTTCTTGTATGACATCACGCGTTGTTCCTGCAATATCCGTAACAATTGCCCTCTCCAAATTTAACAATGCATTAAATAATGATGATTTACCGACATTAGGTCTGCCTGCAAGTACTATTTTTATTCCTTGTCTGTATATATTTGAACTTTTAGAAAAGCTCAAAATGTAGTTAATTTCTTCAATGATTTTTTCAATGGTTAGTTCTATAAATGAATATTCCGGCTCTTTAACATCTTCAGGAAAATCTACAGCTGCAATAATTTTTGATAATAAATCAGTAATTTCCTGTCTTATTTTTCCGACTTCGATTGATAATTTCCCAAATAAATTCTGAGCACTTGTTACTGCAAATTTTTCGCTTCCGGCATGAATTAAATCCAAAACAGCTTCGGCTTGAGATAAATCCATTTTATGATTTAAAAATGCACGTTTTGTGTATTCTCCCTTTTCTGCACATCGTGCACCGTTTTTTATCGTTAAATCAAGAATTTTATTTGTTATATGAATACCGCCATGGCATTGTATTTCTATAATGTCTTCACCCGTATAACTGTTCGGTGCTTTAAACGGAAGGACTATGACTTCATCAATTTTTTCTGAATTATCCAATATCCAGCCGTGGTATATTTTTCCTGCTTCAAGGTTTTGAGAAGAAAACATTTTATTTATTATATCAAAAGCTTTTTCACCTGAAATTCTGACAATACTAACACCGCCGTTTCCTATCGGTGTTGCAATTGCGGATATTGTATCTGTCATTGAATTAATCATATTAACCTCAAATCATGATAATTATATGATAAAAAATATAATTTAATAAATTTATAGCCGAAATAAATAATATGATGTAAAATTATTGAAAATAACATTGAGGTTAAAAATGGCAGATTGTATTTTTTGTAAAATAGCGAACGGTGAAATACCGACAAATTTGATTTATGAAGATGAAAATGTTGTGGCATTTAATGATTTAAATCCGCAGGCTCCCGTGCATTTTCTTGTAATTCCGAAAAAACATTATGCTTCATTAAATGATATTGATTCAAAAGAAGCATTTGGTTATATTTTTTCTGCAATTCCAAAAATCACTGCTAAACTCGAAATAAAAGAATACAGAACAGTAGTAAATACAGGTGCAAGTGCAGGACAAACAGTATTCCATATTCACGTACATGTAATGGCAGGCAGAGATTTCGGCTGGCCGGCAGGTTAATATGTATAACAGATGGTATGACAAATATCCGGATTTAAAACAACTGCTCAGCCTTTTAGAGGCTGTAGATGAAAATTATGCAAATATAATTTCACAGGATTTTTTGCAGATTATTGTTGCAAAATACCGCAATCAATTTGATGAAGTTATAAAAAAATTATCAGACAATGCACCTCCGAGATATAGCAGATGGTATGATAAGAATTATGACCTGCATACATGTATTGAATTTATAAAGACATTGGATGATAATGAAAAAACAGCATTAATTAATGATTTAATAATGTCTTTGTACAGTTATATAACGAATGTAGATGATGAATAAAAAAAATATATTAATTACAGGTTCTTCTCAAGGTATAGGTTTAGCAATTGCAAAGCATTTTGCGGCTAATCATAACGTATATATATCAGGAAGATACGAAGATAAACTCAAAAAATTATGTGAAGAAAACAAGTTTGCGGGGTATTGCGCCATTGATTTAACTGATTTTAATGCAGCTGAAAAATTGCATATGCAGCTTGGTGTAAATATTGATATTTTGATAAATAATGCAGGAGTGTATTATTATTCCGCAATAGAAAATATGAAAAAAGAAGATATTCAAACTTCGGTTAAAATCAATATGCTTGCACCATATGAGCTCAGTAAGTTTTGTATACCTTATATGAAACAGCAGAAATGGGGCAGAATTATAAATATAGGTTCTATTTCGGGTGTTGTAGGTGAGGCAAATGCAACCGTTTATACAATGACAAAATCAGCTTTGATTGGTTTAACAAAATCACTTGCACTTGAACTTGCACAAGATGATATAACCGTCAATATAATTAATCCCGGCTGGGTAGATACGGAATTAATTAATAATGAAAAGCTGGAAGAAGATTTTTCTAAGGAAGAAATCTTAGAAACTATTCCGCAAAGGAGATTTGTTACTCCCGAGGAAATTGCAAATACATGCGAATTTTTAATTTCAGATAAAGCAAAAACGATAACGGGTCAATCGATTAATATTTGTGCCGGTTTATCATTAGGCTGTTAATAAAAAAGGATATCATTTATTTGATATCCTTTTTTATTTTGTATTTTAATTGTTTATTTTTTCTGTGCTGCTTGTTTTTCAAGTTTTGCAAGACGTTTTTCAAATGCTTTGTTTTGTTCCTTTAACTGTTTGTTTTGTTGTTCAAGAGCTGTAATTCTCTTATCCAAACCTGTAATTTTAGCAGTTAAATCTTGTATTTGTTTGCATAATTCTTTGATTGAATTAACCATTGCATAGAAAATGTCTTCTGTCCTTATTCTCAAATATCCGTCTTCATCTTTAGAAACAGCATTTGGGAATATTTTTTGCAATTCCTGAGCGATTACACCAACGTGAGGTGTTTTCTTTTCATCTTTTTTATATGTGAAGTTTTTAACCTGCAATGCATTGATTTCTTTCAATCCTGCAGTGTTATCACCAGATACGTTTTTCAAACGAATATCGGATGCTGTTGCTAATTGTTGTATTTGTTGACGTATTTCTGTAAGGGCATCTTTTATAGCTTGAAGAGAATTTTTTAAAGAACCATTTGCGTTACCATCAAAAATATTTGCAGTTCCTCTAACATTTATATCACCTTTTACATCTATTTGAACATCATTATTATCTACAATTGTTAAATTATTAAATAATATTCTACTTGTATGAGCTGGTACAGTACTTGGTAGAGTAGAAGTAGCATGTACTGCAAATAATTCATTTGCTTTGAAGAATAAACCATATTTTATTGTATATGGATTATTATTATTTTCTCCTGCATAAAAATCAAAATCTTCACCGATTCTAACTTCTCTTCTTGTAGGTGACGAGAAATCGTTTATTTTAACAGCATTTTTATTTGAATCTGTAGATAAAATAATTTCCTTTGCTGACGGATTTACAGTAATCATATCATTAATTAATAAAGGATAATTATTTCCTTGTTCAGAACCGTCACCTTTAGGACTTTCTGCTCTTATAGCAACTATAGCCTGATTATCTATTTTTGATCCCCATTGCCATACTTCTTTTGGGAAATCCAGTGTAAGCATATTGTTAAAGTTAATATCGTTATAATAAGTATCAGTCGAACTTGTATTATATCTGTCAAATGATTGAATATATGCTGTTCTGTTAGGATATGGTGCGCTGAATTGGAGAGTTGTAGAAGCTTCATTATAATTGCTGATTATACCGCCGACATCTCTTAAATTGAAATTAGCAATACCAAAACGACCTTTTTCATGACTAGCATCTTGTTCTTCATATCCTGTTACTCCGGATAAAGATAAAAATTCAAATATATTTGCACTTCCGTTAAACGGTCTAAAAGCAACACGTTTAGCATTAATTGTTAATTCTTTATCAACACCGCTTTCGTATTTCATATGTCCGGTAATTATTGAAGGTTCAAAGTACTCATCTTCTCCTACCATTTTCGGAACACCTATATATAGTCCGTAATTTTTAGTAAGAGTACTACCCGACATTGGTCCTGTTTCAAAACCTGCACCGTAACCTATACAAACATTTCCCTTACCTTCTGTTACAAGTCCACAAGACCACTGACCTACAGCGGTGTTTCCTTTACCGCTTGTAAGTTCGGATAAACTGGCACTACCTATAGCAGTATTTTTATCTCCTGTTTTATTGTTATACAAAGAGCCATATCCAACGGCTGTATTATCTCTGCCTTCAATATTATATCTTTGAGACAATGCACCTATAGCTGTATTATTTACCGGTGTTTTAGAATCGTCATAACCCAAATCATACAATGTTCCAAACCCAATAGCTGTATTATTGTGCCCGTGAATATTTTTTGTAAGGGTTTTTCTTCCTAATGCAGTATTTCTTTTACCGTCATAGTTGTTAGTTAAAGCAAGGTGACCTATTGCAGTATTTTCACCAAATATGGTTGTGCTTTCAGGATTTTGATTTTGCAATGAACCTATACCTATTGCAATATTACCCGGATCCATAGAGATTCTTCCGGCATAATTAAATTCCGCTTCACCTGTATTTTTTATAACCGTATTATAAAAAGAAATATGAGAACTTAATGTCGCAGGTTCATCCTGATATGCTTTTCTTTTTAATATTACAAATTTATCACCTTTGTTTGAAAATTTAATTTTATTTGCTTCCGGAGCTGTCCAGCTTTCGGTTAAAGTAATATTTTCATCAGGATCTGTCGGTGCTGTTGCATCATCTATTACTAATTTTGTTGAATCAGTATCCGGAATTCTGTCAAGACCTAATAATGCTGCTTGATTACTTCCCATTGTGGCATAAATACTATTATTCTGGTCGCTCCAACGCCAAATATTTTCTCTTGAAGCTCCGTTTTTCTTTGTTATTGTAGGAATTGCAGCTGATAAAACAATACTTATAATAAGTAAAGAAATCAATAGTTCTGCAAGAGAAAAACCCTTTTGTTTTTTATTCATCATCAGTTTCTTTCCATTTCTTATAATCAAAATTTATATCTTTTATTTTAATGCCCGTTTCGTGAGCTTTTTTATTCATTTTATCTACCAATTTTGCTTTTTCTAAATATAATTCATTTGCAACAAATGAATCGGAACATACTATTGTTAGTTTATTATCGTCAGAAAAACTATGAACTTTAGCTAAATTTATAATTTTTTTACCGACAACCTCCTGCCAAAAATTTTGTAATACTTCAATATTTTGAATTTTTTGGGGATTATAATTAAAATCAAGTTCTTTAATTACATCCTCAAGCAGTTCGAAATTAGAATAATTTATTCTTTTCATACTTTAACAATTATAAAGGTTTTTTTAAAATATTTCAAAGTCTTAATAATAATTGTAATGTAATTTATACATCAAGAATATTTTTTACTTGTGCAATTATTTTTTTATGAATTTCTTTTTCGCTTAAAGTGCCGTCAATAGATACAAAACCGTATTCGTTTATCATCTTATGGTATTCTTCAATACATTTACTTTGATAAATTTGGAAACTTGTATAAAAATCGTTACTTAGACCTATATCTCTTCCTGATTCCCAATAATCCAGCCCCGTTGTTCCTATAATTCTTTTTAACAAGGTTTTAACAGGAACGTCCAAATAGAATACCATATCAGGTTCAGGTGCATAATCATAAAGATTTTTTAACCATTCTATGTCATGACCTCTTACAACATCTCTTGCATATGCCGTATATATGTATCTGTCTAAAATTACTACAAATCCAGCTTTTAAAGCCGGAATAATTACCTGCTCAAGCCTGTCTGCAAAATCTGCTGCATATAAAAGGCTGAATGTGGTTGCATTTAAGAGATTTCTTTCTTTTGCATCATTAATTGCATCCGCAATAAATTTTGATGTTTTCCATTCACTAACCATAACTCCGTATGACTGGTCTTCTATCCATCTTTTTAAACGACCGATTTGAGTTGATTTTCCGGAACCGTCTGTCCCTTCTATTACTATTAATAAGCCTTCATAGCCATGTTTTGATTTGTATTTTACCATTTATAAAATTATTCCTTTCGGAGCAAGTATTTTTTTAACTTCTTCTCTGAAAAATACTTGTTTTTTATGAATGCTTTCATTTGCATCTATTTCTACAAGTCCGTATTCATCAATCATTTTTTTGTATTCATCATTTACTCGTTTTTGGAAAATTTTGTAACTTTCATACGGGTCAGGACTTATTTTTAAATCCATACCGGCTTCATAAAATTTAGGTGCTCTGTTAGAACAAATTCTTTCAAGTGAAACGTCTTCGGAAACTCTAAAATACAGTGTCAAATCAGGTTTAACGGCAAAACCGTATACTTTTCTTACCCAGTCTCTGTCTACACCTCTTGCAACATCACGTGCAAATGCCGTATATACATATCTGTCTGCCAGTACAATAAAACCTGCTTTTAAAGCCGGAATAATTACCTGTTCAAGTCTGTCGGCAAAATCTACCGCATGAAGAAGAGAAAAGGTTCTGGGACTTAATAAATTTTTCTTTTTTGCAAGTTTTGTAGTTTGGGATATTAAATCGGACGAATTCCATTCCGTAAAAATAACGTCCTGTTTAAGTGATTTTAGCCAATCACGAAGTATAACAAGCTGAGTTGACTTGCCTGAACCATCTATACCTTCAACGCAAATAAGTGTCCCCGGTAATTTATGCGGTTTATTTAATCTCGATTTTGTTTTCATAATAATATTCTTTTTAAAGATAATAGCATGCTTTATTATAAATATTCAATTATTATTTTGTCTCTATATGCATAAATTTTCTGTATTTGGGAGAATATGCAAATATTGAGGTTTTATTTCCGTCAGGTATTATTTTAATTGCATTATGATTGTCTGTTCTTAAATATTCGGAATTATTTTGTTTTATTGTGTTAATTGTTTCAATGTGAGGATGGTTATATATGTTTGGTCCTGTAGAAATGATAAATAAATCGGTGTTTTTTGCCATTTCATCGTTTACGGTTTCTTTTGCGCCATGATGTCCTGATTTCATAATTGTTATTTTATCTTTAAATTCATCAGAAAGACTGTTATATGTGTTTATATCACCGTCTCCCATAAATAGACAACTTTGATTTTTATATTTAATGTGTACAATTAATGATTTTTGATTTTCGCTTTTAATTAATTCGCCCTCGGGTTTTATTAAAGATACTTTAAAATCATCTTTATCATATATTGTTTTTGTACCGTTAAATATTGTGCTGTTTCTATTATTTAATTTTATAAATTGATTAATATTTTCTGATAATTGCGTATTTTCAGATACATCGGTAATATACAAATTTGAAACATTAATTTCTTTTAAAATATCAACAGTTCCGCCTGCATGGTCAGAGTCAAAATGGGTGATAATTAAAGAATTAATATTTCTGATTCCGTTATCTTTCAAATATTTAATCATTATATTTTTTGCTTGAGAAGGAGAATTAAGGTAACCCGTTTTTGCAGTATCAATCATAAAATAGTTATTATCCGGAGATTTTATTAATATGGAATCGGCATTGCCCACAGAGAAAAATAAAATATAAGGTTTTCTATCAGGGATATTAATAAATGAAGAACAAAAAGAAAGCAATAAAATTGAAATTACGATTATGGTTTTCTTTTTTGAAAATTTAAATTTAACAGCCAAGGTCAAAGAAATAATAATTGCAAAATATAAAATAATCTGTATTAATGACGGTTTTTGAACATTTATTATTGAATGAGGAAGATTGGAGAAGAATTTTGCCACTTCAACAATATATACAAGTAACGGATTTAATATAAAATCGGCGGCTTTACATACTGTTTGAGCAATAGGAGAAATCATTGCAATAATAGAGCTTATAAACCCTATAAAGGAAACAATACTTAAAACAGGTATTATTGCTATATTTGCCAATACCGAATACATTGAAAAAGTGTTAAAATAATACATTTGTAACGGTGCGGCATAAAATTGCGCGATAATCGGAATACAACAAGCGCCCAATATATAATTTACAGACTTGTATTTAAAATTAAATGTTAATACCGGTGTCGTTAAAATCAAAGCGAAAGTGACTATAAAAGATAATTGAAAACCAATATCAAATAACATCAGAGGATTAAATGCCAGCATTAAAAATCCCACCAAAAACAATAATGAAATAGTAGAAGTTACCTTATCAAGTAATTTACCTATTAAAATTAAAGTAAGCATAAGAGTTGCTCTCATAATAGGCGGTCCGAAGCCGGTCATAAATGTATAAAATATTATGAGAAGAATACCTGTTATTATTGAAAATCTGTAATTTAATCTTAAATTTCTTGCAAAAAAGAACCATATTCCGAAAATCAGAGTAACATTCATGCCTGAAGCTGCAAGAATATGAAAAATTCCCGAATTAATAAATGATGATTTTGTTTCTTCATCAGGATTTACAGCATCATCTCCGAATATAATACCGCCAAGTATTTCCAGCATCGGAGATTTTATATTTTGTGCGTGAATTGTCAGTATATTATTTCTTGTATCATTGAGTTTTCTGATGAATTTGCCTGTAAAATCAGCTGAAGTTCCGGTTATTTGCCAATCTTTATCGGTATATAATAAAGAAAATGTTTTTCTGTATTGAAGATATCTGTAATAATCAAATTGTGAAGGATTTTTTGCTTGCTGAGGAGTTTTTAATCGACCTCTTAAATTAAGTGTATCGCCTATTTTTATAAGTTTTATTTTTTCATTTTCATCATTTATTGTTACAAGTATTTTGGCTTTTATATTTGAAATTTCCGCAGAGTCATTTTTTATTGATATGACATCAGCATAAAATTTTGTTCGGTCTTTTATATTATTAGTCGGGATGGAAATTACTTTTAGTACGGCTTCAACATTAGTGTCGGCAAACGAGGTTGTTTCATCATCAAATTTAAGATTAACGGCACAATTAAAAATTCCGAAAAGAAAAATTATTACAAATATGATGATATGTTTAACGTCGGGAATATATTTCTTTAATAAGCAAAATAATAATGTAATAAATACAAATAATGCACATAATAATGTGTGATTATAAATAAATGCAATAATTCCGAGCATATACAGACAAGAGAATAAAATTATACCTGTCTGCTTATTCATATGATATCCCCTATATTTATAATAAGTATAGTTTAACTAAATACACGTTATAGGGCAATTAAAATAGCTGAATGTGTTATATATTTTTTTAAATTAAAACAAATGTTATAATAGCTAAAAACATATATCTTAAGGATAATTAAATGAAAAAACTTATATTAATACTTTTTCTTGTTTTATTGGGACTTTTTATTAAAACACAATATTTTAAAAAAATAGATGTTCCGATTGTTAAACAATGTGTTAATTATAATTTTGAATGGAAAAAAGATTTTACTTCATATTTTAATAAAAATAATATGCCTGAAAAATTAGCAAATTTAAAACAAGGTTTGGATGATATTTCACTACAGTATATTGATAAATTTATGGATAATTCAAAATACTGGTATAAATGCGTAAATATGTGTGAGGACTATAACCCCGATAACTTATGGACAGTATATGATAAAGAACTGTTTAAAAAATTTAAAAAACAAGAAGTTCCATCTATATACAAATTTAACCCTTATATATACAAAAGTTTATACGGAATGCTGGATTTACCCCAAGAAGTAATTGAACAAATTAACGGAAAAGACATTATAGATATCGGTTCTTGGCCAGGGGATACAATATTTACTTTTCATAAATATTTTCCAAAATCAAATATATATGCATATGAACCTGTTGCAAAGCAAATGGATGAAATAAAAAGCTTTATAGAACAAATGAAACAGGAAGAACCCAATTTAGATGGAATTTATCCGATACAAAAAGGTTTGAGCGATAAAGATGAAACAAAGGCAATATGTTTTAAAGATTGTGATGAAAAGGCAGTCATAACAAAGCTTGATACCGAATATAAATTAATGGAAAGAAATAATCTCGGTTTAATAAAAATGGATACGGAAGGTTATGAACGATATATAGTAAAAGGTGCAAGCGAGGTAATAAAAAAATATAAGCCGGTTTTAGTTATTGCAATATATCATACACCTAATGATTTCTTTGAAATGAAAGATAAAATAAAAGCACTAAATCCTAATTACAAATTTATGATAAGACGTAGTGAAGATATTTTACCGGATGCAGATTTGGTATTAATTGCATACTAAAAAATACTCCGAAGAGTATTTTTTAGTTATATTATTTTTATATTTAAATCATTGTTTTTCTGATTTGATTTTTTGATTTTTCAATATCTTTTATACGTTTTTCAACAGCTTTAACCTGTTCTCCGAGAACTCTTCTTTGTTCTTTAATTAATTGATATTGTGTATCAACTTCCTGATATTTTGCTTTATATTCTAATAACTCATTTCTTATATTTACTTGAGCATTATCAAGTTCATATAAAGCATTATTAAAGTTTGATGTTTGTCCTGAAACACTGTTTTGAGAATAAGCAGATGCTTCTTTAATATTAGATTCTATTTTTGCATTTGTTTCAGCTTGAGTTGGAGTTGCTTGTGCTGCTGAACCAAAATTATCTTTTACAACTGTTTTTGCAGGAGTAGTTTCTGTTATTTCAAATTCTGTCGGATCAAAAACCATACCGTTTGCAAATGCTGCACCTGTTACCATTGTCATAAATAATGTTAAAATTAAAAAATTCTTTTTCATGCCATGTCCCCAATTTCTTATCTATATATGTATTAAATCATTTGTTGTATATGCGGACATCATACATATAATTGATAATTTCTGTTTTCAGATTTAAAATTATTAAATGCAGAACTTTATTAAAAATCTTAAATGCGAATATTCCGAAAAAGTTTCAGCTTTGGTTAAAAAGGGAATTTCTTTTGCCGTATCAGGTATTACAAATTGTGCTAAGCTTGTAATTCTTGCTCAATTAATAATTAAAGAAAAGAAAAAGGCTGTTTTTACCGTTGAAACCGAACAAAATGCTTTAAAATTTCAAAATGACTTAAAAAAGCTTTTTAACATAGATGCCGTAATATTTCCTTATCAGGATGGCTCTATTTATGATACAAATTCTAAAAATCTGTATAAATATGCTAAGCAAATAAATATATTAACAACAGAAAACAATGTTATTATAATCCCGCAAAAGGCATTGTTTGAAAAATTTCCAAATAAAGAATTTTTTGAAAAAAATAATATTAAAATCAAAATAAATGAAGATATTAATGTTGAAGATATAATAAGAAAGCTTATAAAGCTTGGCTATAAAAGGAAAACTTTGGTTGCAGATATAGGAGAATTCAGTGTAAGAGGCGATATTCTCGATATATATCCGTTAAATGAAAATCCTTTTAGAATAGAACTTTGGGGAGATACAGTTACCGATATCAGAATTTTTGATGCCGCAAATCAAAAAAGTATTCAAAAAACCGAAGAAGCTGTAATACAGCCTATATATAAATTTATTCTTAATGAAAATTCTTTTAAAGAAATAGAAAAAATCATAAATAAAACAGATGATAATAACCTTGAACTGTTAGAACATATTAAAAATCAAGACTATTTTGAAGGAATTGAATATTATGAATCTTGTTTTAATAAGGATTTATATACTATATCAGAGTTAATTTCCAACGATTATACTTTTATTTTTGATGATTATACACAATTTAAAACTAAATATGAAAATATTGAAGAAAATTTATCAAAACAATATGAAGAAAATATAAATACGGAACTTACACTTCCGTTAAAAGAAAAAAATCATTTGGATTTAAAAGAATTTTTGACTACGGTAAGTAATTTTCAAAAAATATATTTTGATAATTTTATATCGGACGAGTATAAAATAAATATCGAGCTTACGACTGAACTAATACCGTATTTTGCTTCAGGCTTGGATGATATAGCAGAATTTATCAAACAAAAGCTTCACCGGCATTATAAAATTATTACTGCAAGCGACTATAAAAACAGAATAGAAGAAATTTTAAACGAATATGAAATCCCGTATTCATATAATTATAACGAAATGAATTCGGTTTTTATTACGGATAACATAGTATTGGCAGGCAGTATTATTGAAGATTGTAAGCTTATTATAATAACGGATAAAGAATTTTTTAATAAGCGTTCAAAAGATATAACCGGTGTAAGATTTAATTACAGACGTGAAAACCTTGATTTTATAGAAACTTTAAATGATATAAAAGAGGGTGACTATATTGTACATATGGTTCACGGAATAGGTATATTTAAAGGTCTTTCAAAGCAAGTTATAGATAACGAAGAAAAGGATTATTTAACACTTGAATATGCAAAAGGAGATAAATTGCATATTCCTGCAGAGCAAATTAATATGCTATGCAGATACAGAGGTTCAGGAAATGTATTGCCTCAATTATCTAAAATGGGCGGTAACGACTGGAATACAACCAAAACAAAAGTTAGAAAGGCAGTTGAAGATGTTGCTAAAGATTTAATAAATCTTTATGCGTTAAGGAAACTTTCTCAAGGATATGCTTTTGAACCGGATACCGTATGGCAGTACGAAATGGAGGATGCTTTTGAATATACCGAAACTCCTGATCAAATGAAGGCTATAAATGATACAAAAGCAGATATGGAATCAGACCGTCCGA
Organism: Candidatus Gastranaerophilales bacterium; assembly: GCA_016282705.1. Classification (GTDB taxonomy): domain Bacteria; phylum Cyanobacteriota; class Vampirovibrionia; order Gastranaerophilales; family Gastranaerophilaceae; genus Avigastranaerophilus. The sequence goes on from JAEELO010000083.1 coordinate 50,877, forward strand.
TGGATAGACTTATATGCGGAGATGTAGGTTTTGGTAAAACAGAAGTTGCAATAAGGGCAATTTTTAAGGCAGTCATGGCAGGAAAACAAGCTGCTATAGTTGTTCCTACAACAATCCTTGCTTTGCAGCATTATCAAACAATTTCTGAAAGATTTAAACCTTTTCCTGTTAAAGTTGAGTTGTTATCAAGATTTAAAACATCAAAAGAACAAAAAGAAATTATTAAAAAACTTATTTTAGGTGAAGTTGATGTTGTAATCGGTACTCATAGGCTTCTTCAAGATGATATTCAATTTAAAGATTTAGGTTTGCTTGTTATAGATGAAGAGCATAAATTTGGAGTAACACACAAAGAAAAATTAAAACGATTAAAGAAAAATATTGATATTCTTACAATGTCGGCAACACCTATCCCCAGAACTTTATATATGTCTTTGTCCGGCATAAAAGATATGAGTATTATAAATACCGCACCAACAAACAGACTTCCCATTAAAACATTTGTTTCCGAATTTAAAGAAAATATAGTAAAAAATGCTATAAACTATGAGCTTGAAAGAGAAGGACAAGTTTTTTATTTATATAACAGAGTTGAAAGTATTTATGAATTTGCTCAAGGCTTAAAAGAACTCATGCCGAATATACGTCTTGCAGTAGCTCACGGTCAAATGGATAAAAATGAACTTGAAAGAATAATGACGGATTTTCTAAACAGAGAATATGATGTTCTTTTGTGTACAACAATTATAGAGTCAGGCTTGGATATTCAAAATGCAAATACAATGATAATCCACGATGCTGATAAATTCGGACTTGCACAGTTATATCAAATAAGAGGCCGAGTCGGAAGAACAGACAGACAGGCTTTTTGTTACTGTTTCTACAAGAACGGAAAACAACTTACACAGGATGCTATTAAGCGTTTAAATTACATAAAAGAATTTACAACTCTCGGAAGCGGCTATCAGATTGCTATGAGAGATATAGAAATAAGAGGCGTTGGTAATGTGCTTGGAACAAAACAGCACGGTCAAATGCTAAATGTCGGGTTTGATACGTACTGTCAATTACTTGAAGATGCCGTTATGGAAATAAAAGAAGGAAAAACGATTGAACATAAACCCGCAATTGTTGATATAAATGTAACTGCATATATTCCTGATGAATGGGTCGGTTCAAAAGAACAAAAAATGATTGAATATAAGAGATTAGCTGATGTTAAATCCATTAATGAACTTGATATTATTCAATCGGAGTGGAAAGACAGATTTTCAAAAATATCCGAACCTGTAGAAAACCTTATAAAGCTGGTTCATTTGAGATTACTTGCCACACAAGCAGGTGTTTCTTTAATAAGAGAAGTTGATTCTTCAATCAGGATATATACAAACCTTTCAAAAGGTGAATGGAATATAATAACAGCAAAAGCAGATAAAAATATTACGAAATATATTAAATTTACTATTGCCCCAAACACTTGTACAGACGGAAAAAGTATACTTTTGTTAAACAGAACTTATTTTAATTTTGATGAATTGTTTAACATTCTTTCAGGTTTATTTTATCATATATTGAAGATAGGATACGATTATAATTAAATTAATATAAAATTTGTATTCTAAATAAAAAACGGTTAGTTAATCCAAGGAGAGATATATGAATAAATTAAAAATTGCGATTTTTGCATTACTTGCAATAGTTGTATTTACAGGTTGTTCTATTAAAAAGAATGATAGTGATATTATGAAAATCAATGATACCGTTATCACAAAATCGGAATTTGATAAAGCATATGAGGCAATGGCTGAAAATAATGTGTTTGCTCGAGTAGGTATTGATATAAAAAATGATTCCGATAGTGTTTTTGCTTTAATGTTTAGAGATAAAGTTGTATCAGCACTTATAGTTAAAGCTCTTTTAAATGAAGAAATAGAAAAAAGAAAAATTGAAGTTTCTAAAGATGAACTTGAAAATGCAGAAAAAGATATTATCGGAAAATTCGGCTCTAAAGACCAATTTTTACAATTATTAAAGGTAAACGATATAACATATGACAAATTTAAAAAAGATATTGAAGATGAAATCAAAATGAAAAAATTTGTCGATTCTATTGCAATGGTTTCAATCGGCGAAGGTGAAGCAAAAAAATATTATGATGCAAATAAAGATCAATTTAAATACCCGAAAAGAGTTAGAGCTTCTCATATATTAATAGCTTCTAATCCGGAACAAATTAAAGAAAAATTAAAAGAAGAAAATAAAGATATTTCTGATGAAGAATTAGCTGCTAAGACAGAAGAAATCATGCAAGCTAATCGTAAGAAAGCTGAAGAATTACTTGCAAAAGTTAAAAAATCTCCTTCAAGTTTTGCTAAAGTTGCAAAAGAAAATTCACAAGATAGTTTAAGTGCAATAAGAGGCGGAGATTTAGGTTTCTTTGCTAAAGAAGAAATGGTTGAACCTTTTGCGGAAAAAGCATTTTCAATGAAGCCTAATACAATATGCGATAAAATTGTTGAAACTCCATATGGTTATCATATTATAATGGTTACAGACAGGAATGAAGCAGGAACTTTATCATTTGAACAAAGTAAGAAAGATATTATTACTTATCTTGAAGGCAGAGATAAGACGGAAATATTGAAAAATAAAGTAGAAGCTTTAAGAAAAGAGGCTAAAATAGAGTATTTTGACGATGCTTATAATCCTGAAACAATACAAACGAAAATAAAAGAAGCCGCAAAAGAAAATCCTGAAGTTCAAAAAAACTTTGAAAATCAAGGTAAAGAGGAAAATAAATAGTTAAATACAAAAAGGGACGATTTTTGTCGTCCCTTTTTCGGAGAAAATATGCTCGTACAAAGAAGTGATTTAAATAATTTAATAAAAAAACTAAAATCAGAAGGCAAAACAATAGTAACTACAAACGGATGTTTTGATATTCTTCATGTCGGACATGTTCGATATTTAGAAAAAGCAAAAAGTTTTGGCGATGTTTTAATTGTGGCATTAAATTCCGATAAATCCGTAAAGAGCATAAAAGGAGACAGCCGTCCTATAAACAACGAAAACGACAGAGCAGAAGTTTTAAGTGCATTGAGAAGTGTTGATTATGTTGTTCTGTTTGATGAGGATTCTCCTATTGATTTATTGCTCCAAATTAAACCAGATGTACATACAAAAGGTGCTGATTATACAATCGAAACTCTTCCTGAAGCAAAAGGAATAATGGATGCGGGAGGAAGAATAGAATTTATTTCTTTTGTTGAGGGTAAATCGACAACATCAATAATTGAAAAAATGCGTAAATCGTAATAATTTGTTTTTTTTAAACATACGTATTAAAATTAATAAACAACAAATATAGAGGGATATGAATAAAATGAGCGAATATACATTAGAAGAAATTGCCGAAATAGTAGGCGGAATTTTAACAAAGGTAGAGGATGTTAAAATTTCAAGATTAGGTCCTCCTTTGTTAGCGGATGAAAATACTCTGGCGCTTGCATTAGGTGAAGAAGAAATAGAAAATCTTTCAAAAACAAAAGCTAAAGCAGCATTAGTGCCGATTGGTGTTACTTCTGAACTCCTTTCTACAATTGAAGCCGAACGTCCTCGTTTGGCTATGATGAAATTGCTCCATTTATTTTATATGCCTCCGGAATCAACACCCGGTATACATCCTTCTGCGACAATACATCCTACAGCAAAATTGGGTGAAAATGTTTCAATAGGTCCAAATGTTGTTATTTCAAGAAATGCTTCAATCGGAAAAAATTCAAAAATTCTTGCAAATACATATATAGGACGTTCGGTTCAAATCGGTGAAAATTGTTTATTTCATCCGGGATGTAATATAGGTGATAATGCTATAATCGGAAATAAAGTTGTTTTACAGCACGGTGTCAGTATTGCTGCTGACGGATTCAGTTTTGTAACAGAAAATCCAAACAATATAGAAAATGCACGTCAAGAAGGCAGCATAAAACAAGACAATTCAGACCAAAAAATATTTAAAATTCCATCAGTCGGTTCCGTAGTCATTGGTGATGATGTTGAAATAGGTGCTAATACTTGTATAGACAAAGGGACTATAGAAAATACGGTAATCGGTGAGCAGACAAAAATAGATAACCTTGTTCAAATCGGACATAATTGCAAGATTGGAAAAGGTTGTATGATAGTTTCTCAAGTCGGAATTGCAGGAAGTTGTAAAATTGGCGACAGAGTCGTAATTGCAGGTCAAGTTGGTATGGCAGATCATATTGAAATCGGAAGCGATTCAATTATTATGGCACAAGCAGGAGTAACAAGAAGTTTTCCCGAAAAATCAATTCTTATAGATGCACCTGCTATGACAAGAAAAGATTTCTTAAAGAAATTAAAGACAATGAAAAAAGTTGAAGAATTTGCAACTAAAGCCAAAGATTATGAAAAATTACTTAAAAAGGTAGAAGAATTTGTCGGCAATTTAGATGATGAGAACAAAGAATAAAACCGAATATATACTAAAGGACTAATGTAATGGGAACAATAAAACAGGAAGTTGTTTTAAAATCGGTAGCATTGATGACAGGTGCTCCGAGTGAAGCAAAAGTTTGTCCGTCCGATAAGAAAGGAATAAGATTTCATTTTGGCGGGAAAACCATAGAAGCAGTCATAGATAATGTAGTTTCTACCGAACATTGTACGGTAATTGGAAATAGTGAAATCAAAGTTATGCTCATAGAGCATTTTATGGCTGCATGTGCAATATGCGGAATTGATTCACTTGATATCTATCTTACTCACTTTGAATTACCTATATTAAACGGAGGTTCAAAGGAATGGGTGGATGCATTTAAAAACGCAGGCATAGAAAATCCTGATAAGTCGCCGTGTTCCGTAAAAGAAGGAGTATGGTATTTAAACGGGAAAACACATCTTGTTGTTTTACCGTCGGATAAGTTAAATGTTACATATGGGGTTAACTTTAGACATAAAGATTTAAAAAATCGATGGGTAAGCTTGAATTTAGATAAGCTTGATGAAGTAATTGAAGCAAGAACTTTCGGATATTTAAGTGAGCTTGAAATGCTTCAAAAAGCAGGATACGGCAGAGGAGCTAGTCTTGAAAATACTCTTGGCTTAACGGATGACGGATATACTGCTGAATTAAAATCTGAATTTGAACCGGTAAAACATAAAATATTAGATTTAATTGGCGATTTTTATTTGGCAGGATGTAATATCCTTAATTTTAAAGGTGAAATTATTGTAAAAGAGGCAGGTCATACAGTTCATACAATAGTTGCAAAAATGTTAAAGGACAAACTGGAGGCATAATGACAGAACAAGATAAAGTATTGACGTTTGATGTAGTTGATATGATGAAAATGATACCTCACAGATATCCGTTTTTATTGATAGACAGAATAACGGAATGTGTACCCGGTAAATATTGTAAAGGCTACAAAAATTTAACGATGAATGAAGAATTTTTTCAGGGGCATTTCCCCGGGAATCCTGTATTCCCCGGAGTATTACAACTGGAAGCAATGGCACAAATGTCTGCCAGTGTGTTAATGCCTTTAGATGAATATAAAGACAAATTATTCTTTTATGCGGGTATTGACGGAGTAAGATTCAGAAAACAAATCAAACCGGGTGACAGATTTGATATGGAAGCAGAGCTTGTTAAATTAAAAGGACCTATAGCAAAAGCCCATGCAAGAGGTTTTGTTGATGGTCAATTAGCAGTTGAAGCGGATTTGATGTTTTCTGTTGTAGGAAATAAATAACGGGGGATAAAATAATGACAATTCATAATTCAGCAATAATAGCAAAAGATGCGGTTATTCCTGCAAGCTGTGAAATCGGACCAAATACAATTATCGGTGAAGATGTTGTACTTGGTGAAAATGTAAAAATTATAGCAAATGCATATTTAGAACATTGTACAATTGGCGACGGGACTTTAATTTCTCCGTTTGCAAGTATAGGTACAGCTCCTCAAGACTTGGGGTATCACGGTCAAAAAACAAGAACGGTTGTAGGTAAAAATTGTATAATTAAAGAATATGTAACTTTAAACAGAGCTACGGGTGAAGAAGGCTCAATAACTAAAATCGGTGATAAATGTTTATTTATGGCATCAAGTCACGTAGCACATAACTGTGTAGTAGAAGACGAAGCAATATTTGCAAATCTTGCTACTATAGGCGGAAATTGTTTTGTAGGAAAAGGCGCATGGCTTGGAGGAATGAGTGTATATCATCAAAATTTAAGAATAGGTGAATATGCAATAATTTCAGGTTTCTCTGCATCAAGAATGGATATACTTCCTTTCTGTAAAGCAGACGGTCGTCCCGCTATATTACACGGTATTAACACCGTAGGCTTAAAAAGACGTAATTTCTCGCCGGAAGAAAGAAAAAATCTTAAAGAAGCATTTAAACTTATTCAGGCAAGAACACATTTGTTGTCGGATGTTGTTAAAATGCTTGAAGAACAGTTTCCGAATGATAAAAATGTATTAAAACTTACGGAATTTATTAAGACTTCAAAAAGAGGTATTTACTTAGGCAGAGACAACAAAATGGAAAATGTGGAAATGTAAGGTGTTTTATGGATAATTTATGGGAAAAATATGCAAAAGTACTTGTTGATTATTCCGTAAAAGTACAAAAAGGCGAACTGACAATAATTAGAGCAGGTTCATATGTAGCCCAGCCTTTGGTTAAAGAAATTTATAAGCAAGTGCTTAAAAGAGGCGGTTATCCTGTTGTAAGAATGTCTGTAGACGGCTTAAATGAAGTATATTTTCAAAATGCTTCGGATGAACAGCTTGAATACATTGACCCTATGACGGAAATAGAATATGAACAGGCAAAAAATCTGATATCAATAGGTGCGCCTTTAAATGTTAAAAACATGGCAAGACAAGATTCAAAAAAGATGGCGAAACGATCGGGAGTTATGAAAAAACTTTCGGAAAAAATGTTGAAGCGTTCGGCTGAAGGTGATTTAAACTGGGTTATTGCTGATTTTCCCACACATGCACTTGCACAGGAAGCTAAAATGTCGCTTGATGAATATACCGATTTTCTGATTAAAGCATGCTGGCTGCATTTGGATAATCCCGTAGAAAAATGGAAGGAAATCGGAGAAAAACAGGAAAAAATAGCTCAATATCTAAACAGTAAATCCAAAATAAGAATAACCGGCGATAAAACAGATATAACATTTAATGTCGCAGGCAGAATTTGGAAAAGCTGTGCGGGTGAATACAATTTCCCCGACGGTGAAGTTTATACTTCTCCTGTTGAAGATAGTGCAAACGGTCAAATATACTTTGATTTTCCTCAAATTTATCATGGAAATGAGGCTCAAAAAGTCTTATTAACATTAGAAAACGGGAAAGTTGTTAAAGCTCAGGCGGAAAAGGGCGAAGAGTTTTTAAACAGTATGTTGGATATGGATGAAGGCTCAAGATTTATAGGTGAAATTGCCGTAGGTACAAATGAAATGATACAGGATGTTACAGGTAATATTTTATTTGATGAAAAAATCGGCGGTTCGATACATATGGCAGTGGGGGCTTCATATCCTGATACCGGCGGAAAAAATGTATCCGGACTTCATTGGGATTTAATTAAAAATATGAAAAACGGCGGAAAAATTTATGCCGATGATGTTCTAATATATGAAAACGGTAAATTTTTAATATAAATTTAGGTTTTAATATGATAAAAGCACCATTTTATATGGTGCTTTTTATTTATTAAGAAGATATTTATCAACCACATAACGGGTTTTATCCCATAAGTGTAAATTCATATTTTTTTCTTTACAAAGTTGTTCGAAATGCAGATAAAGCTCTTTATAATGTTTCGGCATTGGCGTTTTATCCAAATCAGTAAATAACAAATATTTGTTATCAATCATAAATTCTACGGTTTTTATACCTATATCGTGCATTAGGTTTATAAAATTTGTTATTTCTTCAATATTATCGTTAAAATGTTCAATTATTATGTATCTTACAATTACATTTATACTGTTGGGACTTTTTGCATATTTCTTTAGATTGTTAATACAATCATTAAATTTATCAACTCTTTTTAGTTTGTAATATAATTCTGCGTTTGCACAATCAAGGGCGGTTGTAAAATGAGTTTTATTTAAATCAAGCAGCTTTTTTACAATAGGCTGATATTTAATATTGTTAGATAAAATATAAAAGTGGTTTATGCCTTGTTTTAAAAATTCTTTTACGACAGGTTCAAATTCTTTTAAAACTGATATATCACCGCCTTGAATACAAGCAGTAAGATTTTCTCTGTCCAGTAACTCATTTTTGTATAATTGCTTTAACAAAGGAAGAAAATCATAATAACCGCTCTTTTCGGTTTTTTGTGAGATTTTTCCTTTAGAATCAAGCATTCTTGCACAGTATATGCATCCGCAATTACATTGAGTCCAATGGCTTACGTTAATTAAATTAAATTTATCCGAAATAATATCTGTTTCTTTGCGTTCTCTAAGGAAAAAACATCCTTTACAAGGTGAATTTTCAATGTCTTCTTCATTTAACAAATCAAAAGCTTTATGTTTAATATCCAAAAATAAATTTTTATCTATTTTTTGTCCTTTATAAGCTTCAAAATAAACAGGCCCGATTTGCCCTGAACAGCAAGACATTATTCTGTCATGAAAACAAGATATTACATTATTAAGTTCTTCACAAAAAAATCGTTTCATAATTAAATAAGATTTTATCATAATTGTAAAGAACTTTACTATATTTACAAAAATGTAATAAAATTGAATATTAGTTTTGTCGGATAGGTGGAAGAATGTCTAAAAAAGTTTTGATAATTTCAACAAGTTTAAGATTACACAGTAATTCTGAAATACTTGCAAAAGAATTTGAAAAAGGTGCTTTAGAAGCAGGACATGAAGTAGAATATATAAGCTTGAAAGATAAAAAAATCAATTTTTGCAGAGGTTGTCTTACATGTCAAAAAACAGGCTGCTGTGTTATACAAGATGATGATGCAAATGAAATAACGGATAAAATGTGTGAAGCAGATGTACTTGTTTGGGCAACACCTGTATATTATTATGAAATGTCCGGACAGATGAAAACAATGATAGACAGAGCAAACTCTCTATTTGACAGAGATTATAAATTCAGAGAAGTTTATGTAATTACTACATCGGCTGATGCATCTGAAGGTGTTGCAAAATCTGTATTATTCGGAATGAAGGGTTGGTTAGATTGTCTGCCTAAAGCACACTTGGCAGGTTGTGTTGAAGGTAAGGGTGTAAATAATCCTTTGGAAATAAGACAATTTACCGATATTCTTGTCCAAGCATATAATATGGGTAAAGAAGTTTAAATAAGTATATTCCCCGTATATACTCATATACAGTTTTTGGATGATATTTTGTCCTGTTTTGGTGTATTTCCTTTAACATTACAGGTAAAAATGCTATAATTAACTATCAATTGTTATAGGGGAAATTATGCTTCAAGAAGCCACAAAAATGTTAAATTCAGCATTTAACAACAGTTTTATAAAAAAATTGTGTTTATATCTTCATGACTGTGTCAGAGAAGAAGTTCAAAGTTCTACTTTTCGTAATTTAAAACAGGACAAAGATAATAAATGGATTTTTTTGGAAACGGAAAATGCGGATAATAAAGAAAAATCTTCTATAACCGATAGTGAAAAACTTTTTACAAATTATCCTCAAACATTAAAGCTTGACGGTTCTGATTCTTATTTGACCGAATTAATGTTGTTGAGTGAAAACAGTCAAAAAGATAAATATTTAATATACGGCTATTTATTTTTAGTCGGTAAAAATACAAAAACGAAACGTAAAAATGAATTTTTAACACCATTATTATATTCAACTTGTAAGCTTGAAAGAGTTGGGATGAATATAGAATGTTCAATTCAGGAAGAGGGTTTATCTTTAAATACAGCTGCATTAACAAGTTTGATGAATTTATCAGGAGAAGAAGACGAAATAGATAATATGCTTGACGGCTTATTGGATGTTGTTCCTAAACTTCCTTTAAAAGAAGAAGATTTGAATATCTTTTTGACAACATTAAAATCATTAATTCCGGATTTGGAATTTGAGCTTAATGAAGAAGAAAAATTTGAAAATAATGTTCAGGATGATGCTGCTGATTTTTATGAAGAAAGAAAAATCAATTATGAAAATCTTGAAGAAACAATAGAAGAAATTGAAGCAGACAAACCAAAACCAAAATTAAAAGCGGATAAAGTTGTTTTAACAAATAAAAGTGCAATAATTCTTACAAAAAGACCTTTAGTTACGGCAGGTGTTTTATATGAGCTTATGCAGATAGCTGAAAAACCTTCAGGTATTATAAGAGAAACAGCATTAACTCTTGTAAATGAAGAATATTCGCAAGGAAAGGCTGCATCTAAAATTATAAAAGAGAATAATAATAGAGATTTTGCTGCAATAACGCCATTATCTTTAAGTGATTCTCAGGAAGATGTTATTAAAAATTTAGAAGATAATACTATTTTATCGGTTTATGGACCTCCGGGTACGGGAAAATCACAAACAATAGTAAATTTAATATGTCATTTAATATCAAACGGAAAAACGGTTCTTGTAGCTTCAAGAATGGATAAAGCAACAGATGTGGTTGCAACCAGACTTAATGATTTTGGTGCGCCTTATCTTGCTTTAAGAGCAGGAAGAACTAATTATCAAAAGCAATTATCATTCGATTTACAGGATTTAATTTCCAATAAAGTTGATTTGGATACAGATTTTGAAAATTCTATTCTTGTAGATGTTGATGATATGAGAAAACTTATTGCGACAGTTAAGGAAAAAGAGAATAACTGTGAAGAGATAATAAAACTGGAAGAACAATGGCATAACATTATAAAAGAAAGAGATGAAAAAGCAAAACAAATAGGCGAATTACAATTTCTTACAGGCAAATTAACAATGCAAGAGATTGATGATATAGACGGTGCAATTAAGAACTTAGAAAAAAATACTGAAAAACAAGGATTTTTTGCTGATATTACAACAAAATTTGCAAATCATCAATTAAAGAAAATTATTCAAAATAATAATTTCAAGCCGGATTTTGAAAATCTTGAAAGATTAAAGCTTGAACTTGAAATAGCAAGATTATCAACAAAAGCAAGATATATAGAAACTCAAATGATTAAAATAGGAAATATCCATACTCTTCTTGAAGAAATAAAATTATTAAAGAAAAAACAAAAAACTCTTGCTATAGAAATATTAAAAGGTAAAAGAAGAAATTCTTTAAAAGGACTGTTAAGAGACCAAGTTAAACGTCAAAGATTAATTGTTCATACAAAAGCACTGATAACAAGAAAAAAGAATCTTCAAAACAGATTATTGGAAGATGAAGATTTTAAACCGTTGTTGGAAGCATTCCCTTGTTGGTGTTGTACAACTTATGCAGTTTCTGATTCACTTCCTTTAAAACCGGGAATGTTTGATGTTGCTATTATTGATGAAGCTTCTCAATGTGATATAGCAAGCTGCGTGCCTATTTTATACAGATGTAAAAAGGCAGTAATAGTAGGTGATGATAAACAATTGCCTCATTTATCCTTCCTTGAAAAATCAAAAGAACAATCATTTTTGAGTCAGTATGAAATTCCCGATAAATATCAATTAATGTGGAAATTCAGAACAAATTCGATGTTTGATTTGGCAAATTATTATTCTACAAAACCGGTTCTTTTGGATGAACATTTCAGAAGCTATGCACCGATTATAGATTTTAGTAATAAAGAATTTTACGGTGACAGAATAAGAATAATGTCACAATGTAATGATAAAAAAGTACTGGAACTGGTACAGGTTCCGGACGGAAAAGTTGATTCCGAAATGACACGTAACATGCCCGAAGTTGAAGCAATTATGCAAAGATTGCAGGAAATTCTTCAGGAAGATGACAGAATAAAAGATGAAGACCATGAGCCGGTAACCGTAGGTATTATATCTCCGTTTAGAGGACAGGTTGAATTAATAAAAAAAGCATTGATGCAATTATATCCCGAATCCGTTCTAAGACGGCACAGAATTGAAGTCGGTACGGCACATACCTTCCAAGGTGATGAAAGAGATATAATGATGCTTTCATGGGCTGTTGCAAACAATAGTTATAATCAGAGTTTAACCTTCTTACAGATACCGAATTTGTTTAATGTTGCCATTACACGTGCAAAGAAAAAACAAATTATATTCTTATCAAAAGATCCGAAATCACTTCCTCAAGGCTTATTAAAAGACTATATTGAGTATGTTCAAACTTATATTGCAAGAAATAATTTAAGTGAAAGCTTAAATATAGATGAAAATATCTATAAGAATTCATTTGAAAAAGAAGTTGCAAACTACTTGCGTGATGAGGGTTTTGAAGTAATTGCAGGTCAAACCGTTGCGGGTTTAAGTGCTGATTTGATTGTAACTGACCCGACAGGAAGAAGTATAATAGTTGAATGTGACGGTGTTGAGGATAATACAAAGACTAATAAAACTCAAATAAAAAAACAAACATTAATGGAGCGTACAGGTACTATTGTTGAAAGAATTTCATACAGAGAATGGTATATAAGTCCTACAGGCTGTATTGAAAGAATAAAAACCATTTTTACGGAAATGATATAAAAGAATAATGACCGATAAATTTCAAAACTTTGAAATATTTTTAAAAAGTGTAGATGATGATTTAAAAAAAATTTTTGATTATCAAAAAGAGTACATTTTTTGTAAAAAAGGCTGTTCTTTATGTTGTGAAAACGGGGATTATCCCCTTTCGCAAATTGAATTTGAATATCTTATGGATGGATTTAAAAATCTAAATGCGGGAGAACAGTCAATAATAAAAGAAAATATAGAAAAAATAAAACAAGAAAAACAGGAATTATACAAGTGTCCTTTTTTAATTAATAATGCTTGCAGTGTGTATAGTCATAGACCTTTTGTTTGCAGGACATTTGGAGTTTTAACGGAAGATGCAAAGGGAAATCCTGCATTTCCGTCTTGTGCGGTACATGGTCTGAATTTTTCACAAATATATGATAAAGAAAAACATCATCTTTCGGCAGAATTGGTAGAGAAAAATCACTTTAAAATATTTCCTAAGATTTTTAGATTAAGTAATAAAGTTATAATGAATTTGCCTAAAGCAAAAGAATTAGATATAAATTTTGGCGAAGCAAAAAGAATGATAGATTTTTTATAAAATAAAAACCTCAAAAATTTTGAGGTTTTTATTTGAAATATTTATTTGGTCTGTTAACCGTCTAAAGCTGATTTTAAAAGTTTATTAAGTAATTGAGGGTTAGCTCTGCCTTGAGTTTCTTTCATAACCTGACCTACAAAGAAGCCGAATAATTTATCTTTACCGCCTCTATATAATTCAACCTGACTCGGGTTATTTGCAATTACTTTATCTACAACAGCTTTTAAAGCACCTTCATCAGAAATAACACCCAGACCTTGTTTTTCAACAAGTTCTTTAGCGCTTCCGCCTTCTTTTAACAGGGTAACTACCAGTTGTTTTCCTATGTTATTGGAAATTGTTCCTGCCGTAACAAGGTTGATTAATTCTGCAAAAGATTCCGGTGTTAATTTCGTTTCTTCAAGAGTGACTTTTTCTTCTTTTAAATATGCTGCTATTTCTTTCATTAAGAAATTGTTTGCAACTTTAGGGTCTGCTTTTAAATCAACAACTTTATCATAGAAATAAGCAATATCCTGCTGTTCAACCAGAACGTTTGCATCATAAGGAGTTAAACCGTATGATACATATCTTTCACGTCTGTGTTTCGGAAGTTCAGGCATTTTTGCCGCAATTTCATTTACCCATTCCCTTGAAATTTCAAGAGGCATAAGGTCAGGGTCAGGGAAATATCTGTAGTCATGAGCATCTTCTTTGCCTCTCATTGACTTTGTTACACCCTGATTATCATCCCATAATCTTGTTTCCTGAACAACTTCTTCACCCGCTTCAACTATATCAATTTGTCTGTCTATTTCGTATTCTATAGCTCTTTGAAGTGCGCGGAAGCTGTTTACATTTTTTATTTCTGCTCTTGTGCCAAATTCCTTTTGTCCTACCGGTCTTACGGAAATATTGGCATCGCATCTCATAGAGCCTTCTTCAAGGTTTCCGTCGCATACGCCTATATATCTTAGAGTTGTTCTTAATTCTTCCATATATGCTCTTGCTTCATCAGATGAACGCATATCGGGTTCTGATACTATTTCCAATAATGGAGTACCAGCTCTGTTTAAGTCCACTAATGAATAACTTGAACCTGCAATACCTGTCGAACCCATATGAACAAGCTTTCCTGCATCTTCTTCAAGATGTGCTCTTGTAATACCGATTCTTTTACCTTCAATTTCGATATATCCGTTTACACAAATCGGCTGGTCATATTGTGAAATTTGATAGCCTTTCGGTAAATCCGGATAAAAATATTGTTTTCTGTCAAACTTACAATATTGCGGAATAGTACAGTTTAATGCAAGACCTGTCAAAATCCCCATATTTACACATTCTTTATTTAATACGGGTAATACTCCGGGCATGCCCAAAGTGATAGGACTAGTTTGAGTATTTTGTTCGTTGCCGAATTCGGTTGAATCACACGCAAATATTTTAGATTTTGTTTTTAATTGTGCGTGAACTTCCAATCCTATTACAACTTCATATTTTTTTCTTAATTCTTCCATTGTTGCTGTTGACATATTAAAACCTCTATTTGTCGTTTATCTACACAAAATAATAACATGAATATGATAATAATAAAAAATAAATATTGGTTTACGTATAAACTTTTACTTTTTGAAATTCGTTTATAAATATAGTAAAATGTCATTAGGTAAAGGTTTTATGAAAAAGAAAATAATTTCGTTATTAATAATATCTGCTATGTTGCTGCCGAATACAGCACTTGTTGTAAGTGCTCAAACACCATATCAAGGTCATATTGAAGAGACGGACGTAAACAAAAAACAGCAGGATGATAAAATATTTACTAAAGAAAAAGCAAAAATTGAGGCTACAAAAGATATTGAACTAACGGTTTCTCAAGTTTTAAACGGTGCAACATCAATAGAAGGTGATGAATTTTTTGCGGAAGTTTCTACGGATGTTTTGGCAGGCAGTGGTGTACTTCTTCCGAAAGGAACCATTGCACACGGTCGAATTAAAGATATAATTGAACCAAAACGAATGGGAAGAAACGGATATATAGAATTAAGCTTTGATTATTTAATTACACCTGACGGAAGAGAAATTCCGATAGAAGGTGACATGACTTCTAAATTGAATCCAGCGCAAACAACGGCAAAAGTAGTAGGAGAAAGTGTTGCTTCTACGGCAATTGGTGGTGTAACAGGTGCTATGGCTGCAATTGAAATCGCGGGTATAGAAGGTGCAATAGTAAGTCATGGTTATACGGTATTGGGAGGTGCCGCAATTGGCGGTGTAATTGCTCTGGGTATGAGTCTTTTCAGAAAAGGGCAGGATGTTCTTATTTCACCCGGTGATGTTATAAAGGTGAAAATTAAAAGCACGGATGATATCCAAATAATGACACATGAAGCCGTAAGACAAGAAGAAATATCATATGAGGGTTTGGATGTTGAGATAACAGATATATTACTGGAAAAAGACCCTTTTGATAATTTGAATACACTGACACTTGATTTGGTTATTAAAAATAATTCTAAATCTGATTTTTCAAGTTTTGATATAGAAATGATAAATGATTTACATAACAGCTATCATCCGTCTATATTTATGGGATATACAAATTCTCTTGCTATGAAAACAATAAAAAGAGGAGAAAATGTATCAGGAGTTCTGTCTTTTGCTGTAGATAATCCTAAAAGACAGCATTGGCTTGTATTTTATGACAGACGAACACATAAACCGCTTGCTAAAATTTCGGTAGATAATGCTAAAAAGAGATTAAATCTTACCGATTCGGATTTGAAAAAGAAACGTAAAAAGAGAGCGAAATTCTAATAAATGCTTGATATTGATTTATTTGAACATATAGAAAATTCGGAAGTTCTTGAACTGCTTCAATGTATAGGAATTAAAACAAAAACTTTTAAAAAAAATTCTTATATATTAAAAACAAATGCCAAAATAGATTTTTTAGGTGTAATTGTTGACGGAAAAGCAGTAATAAAAAAGTTTAATTATAACGGAAATCCGATAGAAATAGATAAGCTGAATACTAATGATATATTCGGGCATAATATAGTATGCTGCGGTATAAATAAAAGTCCCGTGGATATTATAGCTCAATCTGATTGTGAAGTACTTTTTCTTCCTTTTGAAAAAGTTGTTACTCCTTGTGAAAAACTATGCAAATATCATATTCAATTAATAAAAAATATTATGAAAATGATATCCAAGAGAAATTCCGTACTTAACAAACAAATTGACATAATAGGTCAAAAATCAATTCGTGAAAAAATACTAGCTTTTCTTAATACATACAGAAATGAGAAAGAGATTTTTTCAGTTCCTTATTCAAGAGAAGAAATGGCAAAATTCTTATGTACTGACAGATGTGCGCTTTCACGAGAATTAAGCAGAATGCAAAATGAAGGAATTCTGCGTTATAAGAAAAATTTATTTGAAATACTGAAATAAAAAAGCTATGCTTTCTCAAACATCAATACTGCATTATGCCCTCCAAAACCAAAAGAATTGGATAATGCAACTTTAACTTCTTTTTTCTTTGCTTTATTAGGAACATAATCTAAATCGGCAATTTCAGGATCTAAATTATCAATATTAATAGTTGGAGGAATAATTCCTTCATTAATAGTTTTAATTGCAACTATAGCTTCTGCACAGCCTGTTGCTCCAAGCATATGTCCTGTCATAGATTTTGTTGAACTTACCGATAAGTTAGGATTTTTCTTTCTGTCACCGAATACTTTAGCAACTGTGTTAGCTTCTGCAAGGTCACCTAAATGAGTACTTGTTCCGTGCATGTTGATATAATCAACTTCTTCCGGTTTTTTGCCTGCCTCTTTTAAACAATTAATCAGAGCAAGTTCAACACCTCTGCCTTCCGGATCTGGTGCAACCATATCATAAGCATCGGAACTTTGACCGTATGCGGTAATTTCTGCATATATTTTTGCACCACGTTTTATAGCTCGTTCTCTTTCTTCAAGAATAATAACAGCACCGCCTTCTGCTAATACAAATCCGTCCCTGTCTCTGTCAAAAGGTCTTGAAACTTCCTGAGGAGGTCTGGTACTTTTGGAAAGAGTTCTTGCGCTTGTAAAAACACCTATACCGAAGTCACATACAGAGTATTCCGCACCGCCGGCAAACATAACATCAGCATCTCCGTATTGAATTGAACGAAATGCATCGCCTATTGAATGAGCACCTGTTGCGCAAGCTGATAATACGGCTTTACTTAATCCTCTAAGACCGTATTTTATTGAAATTTTACCTGATGACATATTAGCAATCATTGTAGGAACAGTAAACGGAGAACATTTATGAAAACCTCTTGCCATCATATCTCTATATGCTGTTGTAACAACAACAAGTCCGCCTGATGCAGTTGAAACAATAGTTCCTATTCTTGTTTTGTCTTCTTTATCAAGATCAAGTCCGGAATCTTTAAAGGCTTCTTCTGCAGCAATTAATGCAAATACGATACTTTTATCGAGTCTTTTTGCTTCCTTAGGGTCGACATATGAGTCTACATCTATATCTGGAGGGACTTGTCCGGCTATTTTTACTTGATGTACGGTTTTATCAAGATTATGTTCTCTTATTCCGCTGATACCGTTTTTTAGGTTATTCCACATTAAGTCTACACCAATACCATACGGTGATACACATCCCATACCTGTCACTACTACTCGTCTTTTTGACATTTTTCCTCCGAAAGCAGAAATTGTATTTCTGTAACTATCCTCAATTAATAAATTATATCATATGACATATAGATATTAACGTGAAAATACCATTAAAGCAATAATTTTATAGTTTTTTTGTAAATAATATATGAATATAAGTTCTTAACATGAATAAATAAAGCAATCACAGCTTATTGACAATGATTTTTGTGCAAGGTAAACTTTATTTCATAATGTACTATTATGTACATAAGTGTAGATAGGTAAATCGCTAATAAATGCCGATGGCTGCGATTGCCTCAAATGAAAGGAATAAGAAATGTTCGCAATTATTGAAACTGGCGGAAAACAATATCAAGTAACAGAAGGTCGTTATGTTGATATTGAATTACTTGAAAATGAAGCAGACTCTAAAGTTGTTTTCAGCAACATAATAATGCTTGTAAACGGAAAAAAATCAAAAGTAGGTCAACCATACGTTAAGAATGCAAGTGTTGAAGGAACTGTTGTTAAACATGACAGAGCAAAAAAAGTTCTTGTATATAAACAAAGAGCTAAAAAAGGCTACAGAAGAAAGAACGGTCACAGACAAAACTTTACAAGAGTTATGATTAACAAAATCAGAACAACTGCTGCAAAATCAGCAAAAGCTGAAACAGCAGAAACAACAACAGAAGAATAAAAATAATTTAAGGAGAATATAAAATGGCACATAAAAAGGGCGGCGGCTCAACCAAGAACGGACGCGACAGTGAAAGTAAGCGATTAGGCGTAAAAAAATTCGGCGGAGAATCCGTTACTACAGGTAATATTATTGTTCGCCAAAAAGGTACAAAATTTCATCCCGGAAATAACGTAGGCATGGGTAAAGATTATACTTTATTTGCTCTTACTGACGGTGTTGTTAAATTTGAACCTCACAGACGTGACAGAAAACAAGTCAGTGTTTACGCTGCTGAATAGTATTAG
Source organism: Candidatus Gastranaerophilales bacterium (assembly GCA_016282705.1). Classification (GTDB taxonomy): domain Bacteria; phylum Cyanobacteriota; class Vampirovibrionia; order Gastranaerophilales; family Gastranaerophilaceae; genus Avigastranaerophilus. The sequence goes on from JAEELO010000083.1 coordinate 69,792, forward strand.
TTAAAAAAGAAAAAGAACAGCTTTATAGTTGTTCTTTTTCTTTTTGTTATAACGGGAGAGAATTAATGAATAATCTTGGATGCATTTTTCTTGAAAACGGAATAAATTTTGATTTGGATAAAGTAACAGATTGCTGTATTCTTCATAATGACGGCAGAGGGTTACCGATTTTAATTGAAAATTATAACGGAGAACCTATCGATTGGAATAATCTGTTTGATAAAAAAGCCAAAAGGGTAGAAGCACAGAAGGAAAAAACCATTTATGATTGTGAAGGCTGCTATCATTTAGGTGAATATTCTTTTACCGGCGAAAGAAAAATATCCGAATTTCATTTTTCTCAATGCAGAATTTGTAATGCAAAATGTGTATATTGTTCACAATATAATCACAGCTATAAGTTAAATTATAATCCATATCCTATAATTAAAGATTTAATTGAAAAAGGATATTATAAAGCAGGCGGTGAAGCAACACTTCAAGGCGGAGAACCCACAGTAATGCCGAATTTTGACGAACTCGTTCAGTTGTTTTTAGAAAACGGTACTTCAGTTAGAGTTCATACAAGCGGAATTCGTTATAGTGATAAAGTTAATGATGCGCTTAAACAAAAAAAAGGTACTGTTGTTATATCTCTGGATTCAGGATGCAGTAATACATATAACAGAATTAAACGAGTAGACAGATTTGAAGAAGTTGTTGAAAACATTAAGAAATATTCCGCTTCCGATGTTGATAATGTGATTATTAAATATATTATTGTTCCCGGATATAATGATAATATTGATGAAATAGATAAATTCTTTAAATTAATGAATAAGTTAAATGTAAAAAATCTTGCTTTGGATATGGAGATTCAGTATGCAATGAAATATAATTACAAAGATGTTTCAGAGCATATATTTATGTTAATTGATTATTTTTATTACACAGCAAAACAATTAAATTTAAATGTAATAACATATAGTTTTCTTTCATATCTTTTAAAGAATAGAACTACACCGAAGAAAGAGACATTTGGCAATAAATTTCTTTACAAGTTTTATGTAAACAGTAAAAAGGACAAAAGCAAAGAAATAAAATATAATCATTAAATTGTAAAACTTTTTAACTAAATTGTGACAGTTGACATAATTTGGATTAGAATATAGAATGTAATGACGGTTGGGGGAACCTGGGTGCCGAGCAAAATATCAGAGAGGACAATTCTCTTTCTATGTGAGAATATATAAGGCAAATTTAATATATGGTTAATTCACTTATAAATAAAGAAATTAAAAAACAAACTAAAACAAATATTTCGGTTGACAGCCTTTTAAACGATGTTTATCTTCTTCCTAAATGGGAGATGATAAAGTCGTTTAATTTGCCGGAAATAACATTTTTATTAAAAAGAAAATCAGTAAATTATAAATTATACAGAAAATTTTCTTCAAAAAATAAATTGGAGAAATATCAAATAAGAACTGCTGACAAAAAAGTTGTAGCATCTATGGATTTAAAAGTATATAAAGACAGTGTATATGTTATTAATATAGATGTTGCATCAAAATTCCAATTTGACAGAATTGCGGGAAAAATAATCCAAGTAGCTGTTGAAAAAGCATTATATAATACAACGGAACAGGAAGTTGTAATAAATCTTACTTCAGGATTATTGGTTAATTATAAAATCAGAAAATTTATAGTTAATAATGAATTTATAGCTGAAGAAGCTCAAAGTAATTATGAGAAAGATTTATTCGGAGAAACATATACCTTAAAAGTAAATAATAATTCCAAATGGATGAAAAAAATTAAAATGTTTCCGTTTTTAATTAATAAATAATTTTCCGAAACTTCATATATATATATGATTTGATATTTTGACTATACGAATAAAATAAGTGTAGTATGGTCTGACGTATAATTCGGAAAAGTAATGAGTGAAGAAATAACAAATAATTCATACAATAATATCAAAAGGCTATCTGACAGCGAATTAGAAAATTTGTGGATGGCATATTTGGCTGATAGAACAAATAAAAAATTACGCGATCAGATAATAGTTCAATATATTTATCTAACAAAATATGTAATAGGCAGAATAAAATTAAATCTTCCTCCAAACTTTGCAATAGATGATATAACCAGCTTCGGGGTTGAAGGTTTGATAGATGCTATAGAAAAATATTCTCCTGATAAAGGTGCTCATTTTGAAACATATGCCATTATGAGAATAAGAGGAACAATAATAGATAAAATACGTTCTCAAGATTGGCTGCCGAGAAGTACCAGAAAAAAGATAAAAGATGTAAAAACGGCAACAGAAAATTTAAGATTAGAATTGGGCAGAATGCCTACGACTCAAGAAATTGCAAATCATTTAGGAATAGAAAAAGAAAAAGTAACGGATATATTATCTGAAGATACGTCAGTTGGCTCATTATATGATAAAAAATATTCAGGTGATGAAGGCATTGAATTAATTGATACCATTGAGGATACCAATTCCGTTAATCCGTTGGAAAAACTTGAAGAAAAGGATGTAAAAAATGAACTTCAAGCTGCATTAAAGAAATTGCCCGAACGTGAACGTATGGTAATGGTGCTTTACTATCATGAAAATATGACATTAAAAGAAATTGGTGCAAGTATTGATGTGTCAGAGTCAAGAGTTTGTCAAATTCATGCTCAGGCAATTATGAAATTAAGAAATATACTTAATGAAGCAAATAATACTAAAATTAATTCAAAATCAAGAATAAGTTAATTTATCAGGATAAAATAATTATTCAAATGTCTCTTTAAATGAGACATTATTTTTTTTATACAAAAGTATAACTGTAAAATTTAGGTACTAAGTGCAATGCGGCGGTATCAAAATTTGTATATTATATAAGAGTAAATCCTCAACTCTTCTGATTGCTTATTCTTAGTGCTCATCCCCTTCTTGAAAAAGAAGGGTTTTCTTTTTGTTGCGGCTGATGTTTGATTAATGTAAAATATTATCGTGGTTAATTAGGAAATAGTTATGTTAAAAGTTAAAGAAGAAGAGTTAGAAAAAATAAAATCAGAATGTAATAATTGCAAGAAATGCAGTTTAGGAATAACACGTACAAATATAGTTTTTTCTGACGGAAACCCCAATGCTAAAATTCTTTTAATAGGAGAGGCTCCGGGTGCTGATGAAGATGCAACGGGTACTCCGTTTGTCGGAAGAGCAGGTAAGCTTCTTACAAAACTCATAGAAGAATGCGGTATGTTAAGAAAAAACGATTTTTATATTTGTAATACCGTAAAATGCCGTCCTCCGGAAAACAGAGTTCCGACTGATGAAGAAAAAGAACTATGTAAAAACTATTTATTAAACCAAATAAAAATCGTGCAGCCAAAAGTAATTGTTTTGTGCGGAGCAACAAGTGCAAAATCTTTTCTGGGAAATAAAATTAAAATCTCTCAAATAAGAGGTCAGTGGTATAAATTATTTAATAATATTGATGCAACAGTTATTTTCCATCCTTCTTATCTTTTGAGAAATCATTCGGAAGCCGAAGGTTCTCCCAGATGGCTAACAAAACAGGATTTATATAAAATTAAGGATTTTGTATCATAACATTCTTAATTATTTGTAATATTTCAAAATTTTAGAAATCACTTATTGCAAGCATTTAAGACATTAGTTACATAATGATGAGAAAATAAAATTATAAGTTGTGCCGTAAAGCCTTATGTTTGATAAAATAAAAATGAATAAAACTAAAAAAGAGAGTGCAAAATGACAGCTGAAAATAAATACAAAGAACTTCTTGAAGAAGTTTGTGAGAAACTTGATAATATTGATAATGTTAAAGAGGTAGATGTTCTGGATATAAAAAATTCAGTTGAATCTATTGAAAATTTAATTACCGATACTCAGGCAAAACTTAATTTTCAGGATATAAAAGAAAAACTTGAAAAAATAGCTTTTCAGGTAGATAGTTGCAATGAGGCACTTTTAAAAGACTTATATAATGATTTAAATACCATTAAAGAAACAACAGGTTCTGTCGGACAACACCTTGAAAATTTGCAAAATGTTCAGAACCTTGCGCTTACAAGTGCGGAGTTTGAAGAATATCAAAAACAGCAATTGGATTTGGCTTTAAAAACAAATGAAAATATTTTTAAAGAAATAAAAACTTTAAATAACAATATTGAAAATAGTGATAACCATGCAGATACTAAAAACATAGAAACACAGATTAATAATTTACATAAAACACTTACGGGTTATATAGAACAGGTTGTCTCTAAAATAGAACTGGTTCCCGGAGTTGAAGAAATAGGCTCGGTTGTTTCAGATTTAAACAGTGTTCAACAAAAAAGTATTAAACAAACAAATGCTTTAATTAAAGATGTTGAAGCTAAATTAACGGAATTTAAAACGAGTTTTGATAAAAAAGATTTATCTGACCAGCTTTCAAAAATCGGCGAAATCTATGATAGTTTGGGCATGATTTTAGCTTGGATTGAAAAAGTCGGTTATATTAATCAATCAATAGAAAATGTATATGCAAGACTCGGTGAAAGTATAGATTTTGATGATGTTTCCGAAAAAGTAGATATTATTTACGAAAATATAACAGCCTTAAATAATTGGACTATGAAAATAGATAATGTTGATGAATCAATGCAGGATATTCAATCAAAATTATCATATTTAAGCAATTACATGTCGGAAACTCAAAACATTACTTCCGTAATTGAAAGTCTTAAAGAAAAAATGAATTCTGCGGTTAAAGAGCAGTTTAACTTTGAAGATATTGAAAATAAAATGGATGTTGTTTATGAAAACTTGTCTGCTGTTAATGAATGGGCAAGCAGAATAGACAATTTATCGGAAAAAGTAGACGGCATAAATAATGTTATAGAAGAAGAATCTATAGCATCAAAAATAGATGTCGTTTATGAAAATATTTCATTGTTAAACGATTGGGTAAAGAAAATAGATAATCTTACCAATCGTAGTGAAGAGCTTGATATAAAGTATTCGGAAACGAATGAAAATTTAAATATCAAAATTGATGAAATTAATGAAATTCTTTCAAGAGCACTTAAAATTGTGGAAGAAGTTCCTGATGTTAAAGATAAATTAGAAGAATTATCATCTGAATTACATGCAATAACAAACGGAACAAAAAATGATACCGATTCATATATTTATACTTTATTGGATATTGAATCTGACTTTTTAAAATTGCATAAATCACTGGACGATAATTCTAAAAATACATCAAATGATATTAATGCATTAAAAGAAAGATTTGCTGAATTAAATGATGATATTTCAAGCATAAGTATAAGAACCAATAAACTCATTCTTTCTGCGGATGATGCAAATAAAGAATTTAAAACTTGTTTAGAAACATTTAAAAGTACTTTACAAGAATTAGATGTACAAAGACAGGAATTTAATCCGGAATTAAAATTTGCAATGTTGACGGATAAAGTTAATGAAATGGCTTCATTAATAAAGGATTCGGTTGTTACATCCAAAAATTTAAATAATGCATTTATTTATCTTGCAGATTGGGTTGATGCAACAGGTTCAATGCTGAATAACATGAACAGTGATTTAGCTGCTGTCAGAAATGATAATTCAACAGCTGTAAATCTGAAGCTTTTATCAGGTGATGTTGCGGATTTAATGAAAAAAGTTGAAGAAGTTGAAGTATCATTCAATAAATATAAGAAAAATGATATACCTGTATTAAATGAAGCTTTATCTTATATCATTACAAAAGCGGATGAATTATCTGAAAATATAGCAAAAGAAAATTTGAATGAATTAAAATCTCTTCATAATGAATTTTCACCGATACATGATGAAATATCAAACTTAGGCTCTATAGTAGAAACAGCAAGAGATGAATTTAGTAATGTAAATACCGGTATAGAAAAATTAAATGAAACTGTTTCTTCAATAAATTCAGAAGTTTCATTCACAAATGAAGGAATGGAGTCTATAAAAAATTGTTTGACAGTTGTTGGAGAAGCAATAGACGGCTTAAACAATAAATTAAACATAGATGACACAAATGAAAGTTCTTTGAAAGATGATTTATCTGCAATAAAAGATGAAATAAAAGATATTAAACAATCTTTTAAAAATGTTGATGAAATGGTATCTGATTTAAAGACGGATGATATTTCCGAATTAAAGAGTTCTTTAACGGGAATAATGGTTCAATTAAATACGGCATTAACACCTGATATTGATACCTTAAATGAAAGAATAGATAAACTTGTTGAAGAGCATAATAATCATATAAATAAATTTGAAGAAATCGTAGAAGAAAAACTGGAAAAACAGGAACAAAAAATTATTTCAATCGAAGGCAAAGTAGAAATAGTTAATTCTAAAATCGATAAGCTTATTGAAACAATGAATGACGGCAATAAAAATGACGAAGTGAAAGATATTTTAAATTATATTGTCACACAATTAACAGCTTCAAATGAAAGTATAACAACAAATCAGCAAAATGCTCATAAAGTATTGGATAATGTTGCTGCAAAAGTTTCAAGTTTTGATGAAAACATAAATAAAATAGTTTCTTATATAGAAGAAGAATAATTTTAGTTAATTATCTAAGGCTTCAAATGCTCTTCTTAAAATACCGTTGTTTTCGGAAAGTATTTTTTGTGCTTCTTCAAAAGAACAGTTGTATTTAATTTGCAAAACAGCTTCTTTGACAAGATAATTGTTTTTTTCAAGGATATTTTTTGCTTTTTCCTGCGGACAATTTGCTATTTCTGCTACGATTCTTTCTGCTCTGTCTTTTAATTTAATGTTGGTTGGTTTGACATCAACCATAAAATTTTTATATGTTTTTCCTATTTTAACCATTGCACCGGTTGTCAGCATATTTAGAACCATCTTTTGGGCAGTTCCTGCTTTCATTCTTGTAGAACCTGTTACTGCTTCAGCTCCTGTTTCTATACATATAACAATATCGGCAAATTCTGACATTTTGGCATCATGGTTGCAAGTCAGAGCAATAGTTTTAATATTTTTTGAACGGGCTTGTTTTAAAATTTCAATTACGTAATTAGCATTTCCGCTTGCAGATATGGAAACCACACTGTCGTTTTCATTTAATTCATACTTTGCAAAATCTTTTTGTGCTTGTTCAACAGAGTCTTCAGCACCTTCTATAGCATATCTTAAGGCTCTGTCACCGCCTGCAATTATCCCTTGTACCATTTCCGGCGGGGTGTTAAATGTCGGCGGACATTCGGAAGCATCAAGAACGCCCAGCCTTCCGCTGGTTCCCGCTCCAAAATAAAATAATCTTCCGCCTTTTATAAAATTATCACTTATTATATCAATAGCTTTGGCTATACAGTTAAGATTTTCAGATATTTTTTGTGCTATTTTCAAATCTTCATTATTAATCATTTTTGCTATTTCAAGAGAAGAAGAAATATCTATATCAATTGTATTCGGATTTGTTTGTTCTGTTACAATTACATCACTCATTTACTACTTCAACTCCTGTTTTTATAGTTTTTAAATGTTCAAATATATTATAATCCTTTGTGTTTAATTTTGCATTTAATACGGGTTCTAAAACAAAAAATGTTGAACCGCTGCCGGACATTAAAGAATTCGGGATTTGTTCTTTTATATTTTGTAATTCAACATGCCGGGGGAAAATGGCTTTTTCAAAGCTGTTGTACAACAATGTTTTATCAAATTTCCCTTGTGATAAAAGTTGTTTTAACTTTGATGTATTATCAGGATTTGATTTATCTTTTAATTCCGCAAAAGAGCCATAAGCTTCTTTTGTACTTATTCCGATATTTTTAGGTTTAATAAGTGTTATTTCCTGTTCATAACAAGGTAATTTTTCAATTTTTTCGCCTCTTCCGGTACAAAGAGCACATCCTCCGTACATACAAAAATTTAAATCCGAACCTAATGAGGCGCAAAGCTCATCTATTTGATTTTTGTTTAACGGCTTATTAAAAATTTCATTTAATGCAAAAAATGTTCCTGCGGCATTTGTACTTCCGCCTGCCAAACCGGCAGCTACAGGTATATGTTTTTCTATATTGATTTTTAAATGAACATTTTTAATATTAGTTTTTTCTAAGAATTTTGTTGCGGCTTTATAAACTAAATTCGATTCATTATATGGAATTTCATCAGAATTCCCGCTAAGTTCAATTATGGTATTATCTGAATTTTCAAGTTCAATAGTTATATAATCATATAAATTTACAGCTTGCATAATTGATTGGATATTATGAAACCCGTCTTCTCTTTTGTTTAAAATTTCCAAGGTTAAATTGACTTTTGCCGGTGTTTTAACTTTTATTTTTTTCATAGTTTTCCTTTCAGACATTCTGAAAGTGTTCCCATTTGATTAATTGATAGGGTTTCACCTCTTAAGTTTTCATCTATAGAAAGTTCTTTTAGCGTTTCTTCTACGGCATTTTTGGCAAAACCTGCATTAACGAGTGAATTTTTAATATTTTTTCTTCTTGTAGCAAAGCAGGCTTTTATAACTTTTCTGAAAAAAGTATAATTTGTAAGCTTTAATAACGGTTCTTTTTTAACAGATAATTTTACAATAGCGGAATCTACTTTAGGAGCAGGGAAAAAGGCTCTGGCCGGAACTTTTTTTATTATTTCAACATCTGCCCAAAACTGTGCCAAAATTGACAATAATCCAAATTCTTTTGACGGTGATTTTTCATTTGCACATAGTCTTTTTGCAACTTCCCACTGAACCATTAATAATATTTGCGAAATTGAATTTCTGTTTAAGTTGTTTAAATCGTCAACTTCTCCGAGTAAATGTGCAAGAATAGGAGATGTAATATAATACGGAATATTTGCGACAACTTTTATATTTTCACCGAATTGCGAAATATCTGTTTTAAGGATATCTTTATGAATAATTTCTAAGTTGTCTGCGGGAATTTTGGATATTTCATTTACCATATCTTCATCCAATTCAACCGCATATACCTTTTTAGCGAGTTTAACAAGATGTTCCGTAACAAAACCAAGCCCCGGACCTATTTCCAAAACCACATCATTTTTTGTTATATCTGAATTATCTAAAATGGTTTCAATTGCATTTTCATCAACCAGAAAATTCTGACCGAGTCTTTTTTTTGCTCTAAATTTTTTTGCACGTTCAAAATAATTCATACTATTCTTTAATTATAATAAGGTTATTTGCGATTTTCATTTTACAAGTAGGAAGTACAACATCCTGAAGTCCGTTTGCAATACTTATAACGCTTCTTGCTTCAAGGGTTACATCTTTTCCTTGATATGTAAATGTATAATCAGTATCTCTATCAGATCTTATTGTAATCTGGCTCATTTTGTTCTCCTTAATCTATAATACGTCTTCCTTCAATTGCCTTTGCAAGAGTAATTTCGTCTGCAAATTCAAGGTCTGAACCAATCGGCAATCCAAAGGCTATTCTTGAAATTTTAATATTAAACGGTTTTAAAAGTTTTGTAATATACATACTGGTTGCTTCACCCTCAACGGAAGGACTTAATGCCAGTATAACTTCTGTAATACTTGCGTCCGCAACTCTTGTTAAAAGTTCTTTTATTCTTATATCTTCAACACCAATACCATCTAACGGAGATAAAGTTCCCTGCAAAACGTGATAAAGTCCTTTATATTCTCTTGTTTTTTCAATTGCAATAAGGTCTTTTGTTTCCGCTACAACACAAATGACTGTTTTATCACGTCTTTCGTCCGAGCATATTTCACAAGGATTTGAGGCAGACATATTAAAACATATATTGCAATAATGAATATTTTCTTTTGCTTCCACAAGAACATTGGAAAATCTTTGAACCTCTGATAACGGCATTTTAAGCAAATGAAAAGCCATTCTCTGGGCAGATTTAGGACCAATACCCGGGAATTTTTGAAAAAATTCAATTAATTGTGCTAAAGGTTTAGTGTATTCCATTATTAGAATAATCCGGGAATATTAATACCGGCAGGTACAATGCCTTTCATTTTATCTTGCATTTTTTTGTTTGCATCATCAGTAGCCTGTTTCATTGCTGTAGTAATTAAATCTTCAAGCATTTCAAGACTTTCGTCATCAACAGATTCCGGTTTTTCAGGATTTATAGCTTGTTTAGAAAGCTTAATTGACTTAAATTTTCCGTTTCCGTCGCAAACAACTTTTACTGCACCATTTCCTGATTCAGCTGTGATTTCAGCTGCAGCCAAATCTTTTTGTGCATCTTGCAATTTCTTTTGTACTTGCTGTGCTTGTTTTATCATATTTGCTAAATTCATAATTTAAACTCCATATCACATAACCCATTGCAATTATTATAAGACAAGCTTATATGATTATCAAGTACATAATTTAATATGAATATTAATGCATATTGGCAATATATCCGAGAATAATCAATAAAATAACTGAACTAAACGATATTACGGATAAAGAAATTATCATTTTCCAGAAAAAAGATAAGTTTTTTATAAACGAAATTTTTTTATTATTTATTAATTGATTTTCTTTTTGTTTTTCTTGTTTATATTCTTGTTTTAGTATTTTTTGCGAGTTTTTTGCTTCTTCATATTTTTCTTTTAATGTTTTTTTAGATTTTTTATCTGTTATCAAAAGTTCTACATCATAGTTTAACTTAAGAATATCTGAAGAAGCTCCTTGATTGTATACGCAATATGAAATAGCAGTTTCAAAAGAGCGTTTTAAACATTCAAGAGCAGTTATTGCATCTTGTTTTACTTTTCCCGAATGAACGGCTTGATTCCCGTTCTTTTTAAGGAAATATAAGTCATCAATAAATTCTTTTTCCTGCGCATAACCATGTGATTTATCTTTTAATGTTGCAAGCATTTCATCAAAAGAGCCTGTAGGACGGTTATTTTGCTCCATCATATTTTTACATATTTGCTCGCCAAATCTTCTTGTTTGAGCCATACACTGTTCAAAATATTCATCTTTATATAATTTCTCGGCATCGGAAATTATATCAAACAAATTGCTGTCTACTTTTTTTAAAAATTGGAAATTATTACTCATATTTTTATTATATATAAATATTTCCTTAAATTACCATACATTTGGAGTAGTTATGTTTTTTCGTTTTATGGTATAACTCAAATATAGTTGGCAAATGCATTGTGCATAGCCTTGTGGGAGAGGATACACCGGCATGGGAAACATAAATGACAGTATTAAAAAATACTTATTATTAAAGCACGCAGAAACAAAATTAAAAGAATGTAATGCAAAAATCGAGAAAACAATTCCTTGGATTCAAAGAAAAAGTATATATAATACAATACAATCTCATTGCCGAGTACTTTTGAATGAATTAATTAACAACAATGAAAAACAATCTTTAAGATTGAATAAATATGTATTAGATTCTGTTTTAAAATACTCTATGGATAGGAGTGAAACAATATTAAAGACAAATAAAAAAGCTAAAGATATAAAAGATATTATGCAATTAAATTCATATATTGTTTTTGATGAAATTTCAAAAGGAATAAATGCTCACAAAAATAAAAAAGCCATAAAATATAATATTGAAAAACAGTTAGCATTACTACAAGAAAGAATTAAAGCTAAAACAACACCTGAAGAAATACTCAACAGTATTATAGGGGCATAATTTTATTCAGGCTTTCTGAAAAAGATTTCAAAAAAGTCTTTGAGCTCTTTATAGTATCCGCTTTCAAGCAATACAAGAAATCTTTTGGTTGTTTTGGGTGCTATTGTTGAAACAGTTTCCGGATTTATAAAATAGCCCTGTACAAAACGTGCAAATAATTCGGTTGGTTTTGTATAGTATTTATTTAATTTGTTTATTCTTCTGGTTATTCTGGCTTGTTTTCTTTGCATAGAACATAATTTTATATATGTTTGGAATGCTTTTGGCATATCGGGAAAATTATTTTCAAGATTTTTAACGGTTATTATGCGCTCTTGTTTAAAGAAAAAGCCGTGCATTAATCTTATAGCATCATATTTAACCAGATATTTAGCATCCGAGTTTTTTACATATTGTTCAAATTCTTTAAATCTTTTAGAACGTAAAAATGAAGGATAGTCATTTTTTATAGAGTTTTGCATGCTTTTAATTGTATTTGCAACTTCTGTTTTAGCATTTAGGAAAATTTTTAATCTTGAATTTTTATCAATAACATTAGTTACATTAATAAGTTCATTTTGAATTTCAGTTATATCTGAAGTATTAAAAATATTGGCTAAAGAACCTCCTGTTTTAATAAAATCTTTATCAATTTTATAATGTATATGATGAGTGAATTCGTGAATAAGTACACTTATTGCCTGTTCTTCATTAAGCCCTTTTGCTATATCTATTCTGTTTTTTTGATAAAGACCGTTGTTTCCTCTTGCTTTTGTATTTGTTTTTACTTCAATATCCAGAGAACGCAAAAACTCTATGACATTTCGTTTTGTTAAGGGTTTTGTTCTGTCATATGTCATTTTTACTGTATATTCAGGTTCTTTTTGTTTAAAAATAAATATTTGTTTTACCCCGTTAATTTCTTATAATTTGTTCATCAATCCAATCAAGATATTTTCTGTTGCCGTGTATAATCGGAGTACATATAATTTCCGGAATATCATAATTGTGCATTGTTTTTATTTCTATCTCTATTTGTTTATACAATTCTGTTTCGGTTTTCATTATCATTAAAACTTCATTATCTTCCTGAATTTTATTTTTCCATATGTATATTGAAGTAACGGAAGGAATAATATTGCAGCAGGCAATTAATCTTTTTTTTGTCAAATTTTTAGCTATTTCAATGGCTGCCTTTTTATTTTGTACCGTGCAATGTATCATACAATATGACATAATTTATCCTCCTAAAAAATTTTTTCCGGATTTAATATGTTTTTCGGGTCAAGCATATTTTTAATTTGTTTCATTAATTTTAAATTATTGGGATCAAGAGCTTTATTTATAAAATAAGATTTTTCACATCCAATGCCATGTTCACCGGATAATCTTCCGTTTAAAGATAATGCAAGTTCAAATAATTCGGCTTTTGCCTTTTCAAAGTTCTTGCGTTCTTCGGTATTTCTTAGGTCAAGAGCAATATTAGGGTGTATATTACCATCACCTATATGTCCCATTATACAAGTTTTAAGATTATATTTACTGCATATATTCCAAATTCCTTTGACCAAAGTTACTATGTTATCTCTCGGGACAACAACATCTTCTGTCAGTACATTTGGAGCAAGTTTTGCTGTTGCACCAAAAGAGGAGCGTCGTGTAATCCATATTTTTTCTTCTTCTTCTTTTGTTTTAGCTGTTTGAATATATGAAGAATTATTGTTTTTGCATATTTCTATTATTTTTTCATATTGATTATCTAAAGTTGATTTGAATCCGTCGATTTCTATTAATAAAGCAGCTGTTTTATCGGTTAACAGTCCTGAAGGGTAGAAACTTTCGGTTGTTGCAAGAGTATTTTTATCAAGTAAATCAATAACAGATGGAGTAATTAAATTAGAAATAATATCATTTGCTGTCTTTGCAGTATCTTCAAGAGTGTCAAAATAGGCAAGCAAAACCCTTGTATCTTCCGGTTTGGGTATTAATCTTATGGTTGCACGGGTGATAATACCAAGAGTTCCCTCAGAACCTACAAACAATTGAGTCATATTATATCCGGTTACATCTTTTGAACAGGAAGAACCTGTATGAAGAATAGTTCCGTCAGCAAGAACAACTTCTAAATCTATAATGTAATCCTTTGTAGAACCGTATTTAAAAGTATGAGGACCGCCTGATGAAAGCCCTATACTTCCTCCAAGCATGGATACTTTTAAATTTGAAGGATCGGGCGGATAAAATAAATTGTATTTTTCGGCTGCTTTTTTTAAATCTTCTATCACAACACCGGGTTCTGCAATACAAATAAGATTATCTTTGTTAACTTCAATTATTTTATTCATTTTCGCAAAATCAAGAACAATACCGCCTTTTTTGGGCAGACATGCTCCGCAAACGCTTGTTCCTGCGGCACGTGCTGTTACGGGAATATTATTTTCATTTGCATATTTCATTATTTTGGATACTTGTTCTGTGTTTTCAGGGAAAATAACAATATCCGCAATTTCATTGTCTTTTATTATATTTGTTGAATCGGTGGAATATGCATAACATGAATCATAATCATACAAAATATTATCTTTACCGGTAATATTTTCAAGTTTTTTTATATGAGTATTTTTCTTTGCTTCTGTTAATTCCGCCATTATGCCCTCTAGGATATTATAAAATAAAACAATGCCTTATAACAATATTTTATACTTAATTTGAAGTTTTAATAATTGGATATATAAGTCAATAATATTTCTTTGTTACGGATGAATACATTTTATTCGGTATGTTAAATAAAAACAGTAAGAGAGGTTTTATAATATGTCAAAAAAAGTAATTTCAATTTTGCTGATATTATTTGTTTCTTTAATAAGCTGTATTACTGTTAATAATAAAGTTTTATCAAGAGATAATGATTATAATGGTGAAGAATTAATAAATGTAACTGTTTACGAGAAGATAAATCCGGCAATTGTGCTTGTAGAAGCACAACTGTTGGATGGAATATCAAGCGGAACAGGTTGTATTATAAATAAAAAAGGAATTATTTTAACCAGTTCACATGTTGTTGCAAAATCTTCATATATTGAAGTTACAACGATTAACGGTGAGGTATATAAAGCTGAAGTAATAAATAACAATACTACAAATGAAGACTTGGCATTATTGAAAATAACACCGAAAAAGCCATTACCTGCTGTAATAAAATTAGGAGATTCTTCAATGGTAAAGGTGGGACAAAAAGTTCTTGCCATAGGTAATCCATTCGGATTTAACGGGACTCTTACAACTGGAATAGTATCCAGAATTGATTATGAGAGAAATAAAATACAAACCGATGCAGCCATAAATCCCGGTTCATCAGGCGGGCCTATATTAAATGCAAACGGTGAGGTTATAGGAATAAGCCAGTCGATATTTAATCCTGATAATAATAAATCAAATATCGGCATAGGGTTTGCAGTACCTGCAAATGAGGTAAAAAAATTAATCAGCTCTTATATGTAATTTGATAAATAATAGTAGAATAATAAATATAATTCGGTTATAATCTATAAAAAGCTTATGGAAGGATTTCCGATGAAAGGCAATTTATATATTATAGCAGGATGCTCAGGTGTCGGTAAGGGTACTCTTATAAAATTATTCTTAGAGAAAAATCCTGATATAAAACTTTCAATCTCCGCTACAACAAGAAGCCCGAGAGACGGTGAAAAAGATGGTGTTAACTATTTCTTTGTATCAAAAGAAGAATTCAAATCGGAAGTTGAAAATAATGAGTTTCTTGAATGGGCGGAATTTAGCGGCAATTTTTACGGTACTAAAAAGAGTTTTGTAGAAAAAACGCTTGCAAAAGGAATAGATTTAATTTTGGAAATTGAAGTTCAAGGTGCAAAACAAGTAAAAGAAAAAATGCCTGAGGCAATAAGTATATTTATTATGCCGCCTTCTTTGGAGGAACTTGAAGCAAGATTAAGAGGACGACACACTGAAACGGAAGAAGCCATCCAAAAAAGATTAGAGCAAGTTTCAAGAGAAATAGAAGCAGGTAAGAATTTTGATTATAAAATAGTAAATGATAAGTTAGAAACAGCATTAGAAAATATGCAGAAAATATTTTCCGAAAGGAAGAACAATGTTAACGGGTAAGACTGTTTTAATAGGAATAACGGGTGCTATAGCAGCATACAAAGTATGCGAATTAATACGTTTGTTTAAAAAGAATAATGCAAATGTTAAAGTTGTTGTTACTCCGAATGCGCTTAATTTTGTAACAAAAACCACATTGGAATCCTTAAGCCAAAATCCTGTTGATATAGAACAATTTGATATTAAAGATTATAAACCCGAGCATATTGCACTTACCGATGAAGCCGATATTTTTGTTATAGCTCCTGCCAGTGCAAATACTATTGCAAAAATGCGTTTCGGAATTTGTGATAAT
>JAEELO010000084.1 GCA_016282705.1 Candidatus Gastranaerophilales bacterium
AGGAAATCAAGGAGGAACAAAACCGAAATAATTTAAAAAGAATTGGAAAGGGAAAAAGGGAAAAAACAGTATTTTTTTTCAGATGCTACTCTCTTTCCTGACAAAAGCCCGCAGTTTGTCATCAGACAGGCTGTGGGTTTTCTTATGGAGGACTTAAAAAATCCAAAAATCGACTAATTTTTGAGATTTTTTAAGTTAGACAGAAGGTGTGTAAAAACATAGTCACGTGCGAGATAGCACGTGGCTATGTTTGAAACCGTACCCCAGAGGACGCAGCCCCCAAGGCTATATTTTTATACTCTGGTATCTACATTTGAACCTATCTTTACAAAATTGTTATAGTAATAGTTATAAACAAGTACTACCGCATACGTAAAGAAATAGAAGTTTACAAGTGTGAATATAAAGTGAGTAAAAATATTTCCTCCGAATATTGTTATCAAAACCGATATCAATGAATAAGCAATGAATATAAACAGGAATAACAGTACGTTTTTGAAAAAATGCCTGCTAAACAAATCTTTTAATCCTGTAAATAATGCAACAAAAGCATTTTTGTTTTTGAAAAACATAGATGGAGAATAGAACATTATAACAAAATAAGTTAATGACATTGTCCCAAATAAGAGCATATTCCACAGATTTAGTTTAATTAGTTGGTCATTTGAAAGCGACGTTAAAAAAGTTTTTAGTGAATCTACAGATGCCATAGCAGCTGAAAAATCAGCAGAAGGAATTCCTGGGTCGCCAATAAATTTCATACCTATATAATACGATATAAAAAACATTATTATTCCTACAACAAAAGACAGAATGAGCATGCCTATTGTCGGCAGAAAATATTCACCGACTCCTTCCGGAAATTCTTTTATGAGAGTATTTGGGTCTTCAAACTCGGGATTTTTTACGCATCTTGATATCATTAAGAACCATCCTGACAAAAATGCACCGCACATTAAGAAGAACAAGACAACGGCAATTGCCGTACTTATAGCATTCCCTCTTAGTGAAAAAAGTATTAATGGTGTTGCAAGAACTATATATTTATTTGTTAATCCAAAGCTGTCTCTAATTGTTTTAAGCATTTTTATCTCCCAAAATATCTCGCTGATTATGTCTTACAAACTAATAATACTCCAAATGCGTTGATATAACAAACTGTTAAATCTTGTTAAGAATCTTATTCAAGTCATTTTTTACGGTAGAAAATGACTCTATACCGTAGATTTTATTTAGTGTTGTTATAAGATTCGGATTAACTATTATTGGGATACATGCACCAACAAAGACTCTTGCAATATTTTTTGATGTAAAATATATCATTTTTGATATAGTATGGCGGTCGCAAGTCGGAAAAAATATTGTAATTTTTATATCGCTAATGCTGGAAATGTATTCTGCAATATAGGTTACGGCATAAGTATCAAAACAAGCATTCAGACAAATTACATTATCTTTTTCTATGTAGTAAGAAAGTGAAATTATAAGAATATTATCGGGAGTTTTTTCTATAAGTTTTTTTATATAATTCTGTTGTTCTTGAGTATATCCGCCCAGACCTATTACAAAGACTTGAGAATATTGGTCTGAATCAATTTCTGATTTTATTTTTTCTGCAATTTTTTCATACTCAAATCCTATAATTTCATTCCTACACGTTTTGCCTGATTTAAACCCTTTTGAGTCTTCTGCAGATTTTATTACTTCTTCAAAATTATTTTCTCGTATCGGAATAACTCCTCTGGTGTTTGCGGGGTCTGTTGAGAATAAACGTCCTCTGTATAGGTTCTCTATATTATACAGCGAATGTCTTGTTATTATAATAGGGCCGGGGAACGTTGCAAAATCGAGAAGGCAGTTCTCAATGCCTTTGCCGAATTGACCTTTGAGATTATTGTATTTTTGAAAAAATGGAAAAGTATGAGCAAGCATCATCTCATCGTGGGTATATATATCAATATTGGTATCTTTAAGAGCTTCCGATATAATCTCCAATTCTCGAATGTTAGAGCCTACAACAAGTATGGCTTTCCCCGGGGTTGTGGTATATGAAACGTTATTTTCTTGTTGTTTTCCGTATCTTTTTATTTGTGTTTCTCTTAATTTTTTCATTAAGTTATGATTAACTTCTGCAATTTTATTCAATATATTTTTGATTTCGTTAGTGGTTGTATTTTCTGAATTTAGTTGATTTAGGATAATAAGAATAGTTGTATAACCTTCTTCGGAATCTTCTCCAAAGGTCTCAAGGTCTTGCACGTTTGTACATATGCTTTTTGCAATAACAAACATAAGTTTATACATGCTATATATTTGTTTTGGTATTTTGTTTATTATTTTTCTAAATTCAGCCTCACCTATACGAATTGATTTTATTATGTCGTTTTCTGTATTGTATTCCAGAACAGTCTTTATATGCTCCGGTTCTATACCGTCTTTTGCACATATATCTTCATATTTTTGTATAATTTCAGGCAGCAGTTTATTAAAATGGTTTGTTATCATTTCAAAGTCAATTTCTGAAAATGACGTATTCGAAACCATTACAGAAAGTGTATTAAGAATCAGGTTTTTTATTGCATCATTTTTGTAACTTTTATCTTGTAGTTTAAGCATGTAATATGCAGTCTGCTTAAGATAAAGAACAAGAATTTCCTGAAGAGAAGATATCCGCGGATTTATTGAGCAAATTCCTCTTGAAGTGCAGCTGTTATATTGGTAGTCTTCACTAAAATTATTTTCCATTGCATGTCTATTATTTATTTGTTTTTGAAAAATTTTAATTGCACAATAAGCTAATATTAAATGTCCTAAAAACACTTATAAACATTGACGTAATGGATGTTTTGGGCTATAATAAATATATATAGTGTGTGATTAACTCGAGGTAAAGAATTATGCGTGTTGATGCTATTAGTGCCAGGGTGTATAGTTCTCCTGTAAAGAAATACTCTCCAAAGAGTATCTGTTATAGCAAATCCCCGTCAAAAAAAGTGCAA
>JAEELO010000085.1 GCA_016282705.1 Candidatus Gastranaerophilales bacterium
AAATATCAAATATTAGTACTAAGCAATTTGAATGAGCATAGTACAAAAAGGGTAGACTACGGAGTTGAAATCTACAATGGCATATAGTCCGAATAAATTACACTTGACCAATTATCCTCAAAATAGCTTATTTGCGTAAGTGAACCGGTTTTAATAAGAAGTTTAAACTGGCTTTCCGGTCTTAAACCCAATGTTAGTGCTAAAGCAGCCTGAACAACATCAGGTGTTGTTACTACTATTATCCGGTTTCCGTGATTTTCTATTACCAGTTTTTTAATTACTTCTTTAACTCTTTTATTAAAATCTTTCAATGATTCGCCGCCATCAGGAGTCTCTACTATAGCCTTTGCACCATATTGACTATAAATTTCCTCATAAGACTGCCCGCTCCATTTACCATACTTTCTTGCCGGCAAATCAATAGTTGTTATGCGTTTTTTGAACAAATTTGCTATAATTTGCGCTGACTGTGTACATCTCGTTGATGCGCTTGTATATATTTTATCATACGCAACCGCTCTGTTAGTAAGGTATTCACAAACGTTCTCAATTTCCTCTTCTCCAAAATCATTAAGTTTCGGATATTTATCCGAATCACTGATTATACCATCCATTGAATGAACAGTAGCTCCATGAGTTATAAACGTTATTTTACATCTTCTTTTAAACATAGTCGGATTCCTCTTTGAAACAATTATAACACAGTATTATTAATTTTTGTAAAAATATAAATATCCACTAGCAAAAAAAAATATTTTCATTTTTATATATACACAGTAAGAAAAAATTAATGTGGAGAAAAATATGCACGTACATTTTTTAGATAATCTTCCTAAACAATATTATTACAATTATTCACCTTCTGGTATAAATATTGTTAAAAATCAATATTTGGAACGTTTTAAAGAATGCTTAATGAGAAGAAATTCTGAACAAAGCGTCGAAGGACTTTTAACTGTATTAAATGAAACACCAATAAATAAAAACAAGCATAACAGTATAAACTTTGAAATTACCGGATATTATGGTATTGATGCCACAAAATCCCTTCCTCAAAAATTCGTCCCTCAAAGTATAAGATGCTCTATATGGCGTGATAATGATGATTACGGCACATCGTTTGATATTACGCTACAACATTACAGTAAAGGTAAAAATGGTAAACGCAAACATTATACCAGTTTAGAAAATATTTTTAAACAAATTCTAAAAAATTGCGTAATATTGGCAAATGGCGTATATGATTATGAAATGTATCAACTTAACAATCTATTTAGAGACTTATTTAATAATTCTCCTCCTTGCAAATAATAATACAAGATACAAATCTCATACATTTGAAGGTTTGACTTTTTAATAAATATTATTAAACTGTGAGTAGATATACTAAACTAGGAGATATTATGGGCAAACGACTTGACGGGTCATCACTGTTTTCAAATATCAACACAGGACTCACAAATTCATTTTCACAAATTGCAAATCAATACAGTGACGGCGTAACATTAGAAAACCTTAATAAGGCACTTACAAACACAAATATTACCAATACTGCTTATGGTGCTACATTCGCATCATACCTAAATTCTAATTTTAGCAGTGTAGATAAAAACGGGGACGGCAAAATTTCCGCAGATGAAATTCAAAGTTTTATGAACAATATTGCAACTCAAGGACTAACTCGTGAGCAAATAATGGCACTCGGAAGTACAACCGGTATGACAAATTCCCTGCAGGAAACAGTACTTGCTCACTTTGATGACATAGACAAAAACCATGACGGAAAAGTTACCAACCAAGAAATAAATTCATACGGTGTTGAATCGGAAGTTGAAAAACAAAAAATTGCTGACAGAAACAGAATTATCAACAACATGTCAATGTTTTACGGTGACAGCACCGAAAAATATGAAGGCAGTTTGCTTGATTACAAATATTTAGACGAAGAATCCTAATAGTCATATAGTGTGTGTTAATAGTTAAAAAAAGAGAGTGGCGGAACAATAAATTGTTCCGCCACTCTCTTTTTTTAAACTTATGCATTCTGCAAACTACGCTTAAATTCTTCCGGACGACTTGAACGCGCCAGAGCATCTTCTAAGGTTATTTTCTTTTTCATATACAAATCTCTTAAAGACATTTCTAATGTCTGCATTCCAAAGCCGGCATTTGTTTGCATTGTTGAATATATTTGCGCTGCTTTAGCTTCTCTGATTAAGTTTGCTATTGCAGGAATTACCAACATAACTTCTTGCGCCATAACACGGCCTTTTTTTGTTCCGTCAAGCTGAAGTTGCGGAAGAAGTGTCTGAGAAAATACTGCTATCAATGAGTTAGATAGCTGTACACGTACCTGTTGTTGCTGTCCTTCCGGAAATACGTCAATTATACGGTCAATGGTTTGTGATGCTGATGAAGTGTGTAAAGTACCAAATACCAAGTGACCTGTTTCTGCCGCAGTAAGAGCAAGTCTTATTGTATCAAGGTCTCTCATTTCACCTACAAGTATAATATCCGGGTCTTCACGCAGTGCAGCTCTTAGTGCATTTGCAAAACTTCTTGTATCTTGTCCCAACTCTCTTTGGTGTATAATCGAACGCTTTGAAGAGTGAATAAATTCGATAGGGTCTTCAATTGTAATAATATGCTCTGAGCGTGTTTCGTTAATATAATTTATCATCGCAGCCAACGTTGTAGATTTACCGGAACCTGTTGGACCGGTTACAAGGACTAAACCTCTCGGCCTTTCCGCAGTTTTTCTTACAACCTCTGATAATCCTAATTCTTTAAAAGAAGGAACCTGAGACGAAATAACACGAAATGCTGCAGCATAATTCCCTCTGTCTTTGTATATATTAAC
>JAEELO010000086.1 GCA_016282705.1 Candidatus Gastranaerophilales bacterium
AGCAAGATAAAAGTAAATCGGTCATATTAAATTTTTCGTAGTTTAATTTTTCCGTATTTTTGTCTATTTTATCAGCATTTATAGTCATTGAAATTATATCCAGAGTACATTTGCAGGAATTTTCAATTTGTTCTATGAGTTCTCTTTGCTCGACATTTATATCTCCCATAATTCCGTTTTTTAAAATTCCAAGAGCCCTTAGTTGTGCCAAAACCGGTACTTTTATATCATGGTTAAGTATATTGGCAAACTCATTTTTTTGTTTATTTATAATGTTTTTAAAAAGATTATCACAATCTTGACATTTTCTGCGTGTACTTGAATAGCAAATAAAAAATACAATAGTTAAAATTCCCAGAATGCACAAACTGAATAAATCAGCTGTTTTATAAATTTTTATGAGACAAAATAAATATAATATAACTCCCGATAAATCTTTCATATTAATCTCCGGCTTGATTTTGTAATAGCAATTTGTACTAATCATACTATATGATTATGAGCAAAACTTAAATTGCCTGATGCGGCTATAAAATAATAATGTTATTATACAGTCGGATAATTTCTAAACTTGTTGAATAAGGTTAAGCATTTTTTTATGCAATTTGACATTGTGCACTCTTAAATAATCTACCCCAATTTGTGCAAGAGAATATGATAAAGCAATACTCAACGTGTCTTTTAACTCATTATTATTGTCCTGTACTTGGAGCATGCTTTTTCTTGAAACACCAATCATTACAGGATAGTCCATAGAAAGAAATTCTTCACATCGATTAAGAATTTCAAAATTATCTTCTTTGGTTTTTCCGAATCCGATTCCGGGATCTATTATAATATCTTTTATTCCAAGATTTTTTGCATATTCCGCTTTTTCTTGAAGTGTTGTATAAATTTCTTCCATAAGATTCGTATATTGAGGCGCTACCTGCATAGTTGCCGGAGTTCCTTTTGAGTGTTGAATAATTACACCTGCTCCGTGCTTTGCTATAATATTTACCATATTTTTATCAAAATCAAATCCGGAAACATCATTTATTATATTAGCCCCTGAGCTTAAAGCAAAGTCTGCAACAACTGAGTTTCTAGTATCAACACTTATTGGAACATTTATATTTTCTTTGTGTATAAATTCTAAAATCGGTTTTAATCTTCTTACCTGTTCTTCTGATACTACTTCTTCTGAAAATGGTCTTGTACTTTCAGCTCCTATATCAATCATATCAGCTCCGTCTTCAACCATTTGCATTAAGTGTTTCTGAGAATCTGGCGGATTGAAGTATAAACCGCCATCTGAAAAGGAATCCGGAGTAACATTAAGTATTCCTACTAGCTTTGTTGTTCTTTTCTTTACGTTTAAACTTTCAATTATTGTATTTCCAAGCTCATCAAGTTTAAATGGCTGCTGTCTTAATTTTTCAGCAATTTTCTTAAGCTCTGACTCACTGCCTCCAAGTATAATATCTGAATGTTCAACTTTACCGGTTATAACATCTCTGTGTGTTGCACAATCAGCTCCGCAAGAAATTGCCGTCTGTTTTATTATATTTGCTTGAGCCGGAGTTAAATCATATATTTTCAAATTCTTGTATTTATATTTATATGAAGCAGCCACTCTATAACCTTCATCAAATCCTACCTGCTGAAGTTCTTTTTCTATATCTGCGCTAATAATCTGTCTTAACTTGAATTTTTCCATAATTCAATTTTATCATAAATGTTACGTACATTTTGGTGTATAATAATCTCATTGGGGAAGTTAAATGAGAAGAATTATTCAACTATCGAAAAATGTTATTAATCAAATTGCGGCAGGTGAAGTTATTGAGCGGCCATATTCAGTCGTTAAAGAACTTGTCGAAAATTCAATCGATGCCGGTGCTACCAAAATAAGCATTGAAATTTCAAATGAATGTAGAAATATCCGTGTTGCTGATAACGGTTCAGGAATTCATCCTGACGATATTATTCTTGCTTTCTCTAAACATGCCACAAGTAAAATCGAAACCGGCGAGGATCTATATAATGTTCATACAATGGGATTTAGAGGTGAGGCTCTTGCTAGCATTATTTCTATCTCAAAACTCACCTGCATTACACGCACAAAAGATTGTGATACTGGTACAAAAGTTGAATGCGAAAACTCCGAAGTTAAATCTGTACAAGCCGGATGCGCAATTGGCACAATCATGGAAATTCGTGATTTATTCTATAATATACCTGCACGCCTAAAATTCCTTAAATCCGAAAAAACAGAATTTGCATACATTTACGAGCTTATACAGTCTTTGGCTTTGGCTCATATAAATATTTCTTTTGAATTAAAAAATAATGAAAAAATATCCTTGAAGACAACAGGACAAGGAGATTTATTATTAACCGTCAATGAGATATTTCACGAAGATGTTTCAAAAAAGCTATTGCCTGTTTATAAAACAGATGAACTTTCTGGGCTAAAGATTTCGGGATACGTAAGTACTCCTGACTTCACTCGCTCTAGCAAAAAAGATTATTACATGTATGTAAATTCTCGTATCGTTAAGTGTCCGATTTTCCAAAAATCCGTTGATATGGTATATAAGAATCTAACCGGCAACACAAGATATCCATTTATTATATTGAATCTTGAACTTCCGCCTGCTGATGTAGACGTTAATGTCCATCCGACAAAAAAAGAAGTTCGTTATAAGAATCCTAACCAAATATTTAACTTTATTTATTCCGGAGTCAATATGGCACTAACTTCCGGTAGAAATAAACTAAATACAGAAATACATAATAAAAATATTGAAACAACTACACCACTAAAAGATAATTCGCAACTGAAATTAGTTAAAAATAATTCTGATGCGCAATCAGCCTATAAAAATGATTCTGATGATATCTTAGTAGAGTCTGATACAAATATTTCAGAAATTTTCTCATATACTCCAAAACATGAGCTCAAAGTTGTAAAAGAATCACAAAAAGCAGCTCCTAGTATTTTAAATCAGGCAAAATTTATTGAGAAAAACGAAATTGCAGAAGAAGACAACATTATAGGACAGTACAAAAAAACTTATATATTAAT
>JAEELO010000087.1 GCA_016282705.1 Candidatus Gastranaerophilales bacterium
CTTTTAGTTTTAAGTCAAATTTCTTTTTTAATTATAAAAAAGAACTTTACTTATTAAAAAAGAAATTTGACTTAAAACTAAAAGAACAGGAAAAACGGACTTTATTTAAACTGCAAAAGATGCTTCCTGTTAATTCAATAAAAACGATTGAAACTCATATTGTTGATTATTGCAACCTCAACTGTAAAGGCTGCGACCATTTCTCTCCATTAGCACCCAAAACTCTTCTGACATTGTCAGAATTCGAAAGTGATATGACAAGACTGTTTGAATTGACAAATGGGAATATAGAAAGCTTTAACATTCTTGGTGGAGAACCATTATTGCATCCTCAATGCATAGAATTCTATGAAACCGCAAGAAGAATTTTTCCTGAAAGTAAAATTAAATTGGTTACAAACGGCATTTTGCTCCCTGAACAATCTGACGATTTCTATGAAAGATGTGCAAAGAGCAATATCTTAATTCGCCCGACAAAATATGATATTGATATTGACTGGGATTTAGTCAGAGAAAAATGCAAACGTTTCAATGTTGATTTTGATTTCTACCTTGTAAATGAAAGTTTTTTCAAAAATGCTTTAGACTTGAGTGGCTCACAATACCGTTTGAAGTCATACCTAAACTGTCAAACAGATTGGTATAATACTTTTTATCTTGACCACGGAAAAATCTATCATTGTGCAACAGAAGCATATATGAGATTTTTCAGCGATTATTTCAAAAAAGATATTAAAATTCCTGAGACCGATTATATCGACATTTATAAGGTTAAGAATATTAAGGAAATTTTTGATTTTATGATAACACCTCCTCAGTTTTGCTCTCATTGCATAAGAAAAGCTAAACCTGAATATTACAAATGGGATTTGAGCAAAAAAGACATATCGGAATGGGTATAATAAAATAATATAGTTTATATATTGTTTTTTTTCATATCAGGTAATATAATTAATATAAGAGAGTTGTTAGTTGGCTGAAAAAGATAACAATTATTAATGAAAAACAAATATAATAAGAAATATTTACTGATATGTACAATATTAGCAAGTACTTTTGGAGTATTTGCTACGGATGCTCCTGCATATGGAAATATAAATGATTCTATCGAGAATAAAGATTCTCATTTTTCTTCAGCAAATAAATTAAAAAAAGATTCAACCCCTGAAAATTATAATGCCACGAAAAGCAATTCCATTGCTAACAACTCTAAAAAGAACAAATCAAAAAAGACCTCAAACTTTACCGGTGGTGCTGCAACTCTGCCAACTTTGAATGTTATAAAATATGAAACAGAAGAATATCTGGATTCTCCTGTAATGCATACATTAACTCCAGGTACAGGAACTAATTCTGATGTATCGCTTATTATAGATGGACAAAACTACTATTATACACCGGGACCCGGAGAAAATTATGAATTTCTTCAACTCATTGCATCATATGCAAATATGGCAGTTGTAACTACTACGGATCCTGCCAAGGCAATGTATATATATAACGATGTAATGTATACATATGATAAAAATAAGCTACCGTTAAGTTCATATAGTGAAATTCCATCTTCCGTATCTGATTATAATTATGCGTCTTATACCGTTGATGCATACGGTAACCAGAATATAAACTATTATGATCTTAGTTTAAATTTGACTCGACCAAAAGAAGACGGAGTAACATGGGAAAAAATAGATGACGCCTCAGGTTATACCTGGTCAGATTCTAATGTTCCAGCATCTGACCTTATATATTCTGCTACCGAAGATGGTGCTACGGGTGTTGTTAGGTTTACTTTGCCTTATAAAGGCACTGAGTCACAAACTCAATATTATAAATTTACATATAATGCTCCTGCAAATTATGATAAAATAACATCAAGAGTAACTTCTGTAACTCTTCCCGGAATTTCAAATAAGTATTTTTACAGGATTAATCATAATAAAGATGACTCTGGTATTGCCTTAAATATTAATACAGCAGGTAGCGTGATAGAAGCTGATTTCATTGGAACTACTACAAATCTAGCTAATCAAGGTAATGGTACTGTTTATGTTGGCTCAAATACTAATAAAATTGAAGGTAATTTTATCGGAAACAGAGTAAAACAGGGCGGTGCACTTGAAATAAAAGCAAATGTAAAAGAAGTTATAGGAAACTTTATTGGTAATACTGCTAAAGGAACTAGTAACAAAAATAATGGCGGAGCTATCAATGCTTGGAACGGCAAAGAAATTGACAGTGTATATGGTACATTTATAGGTAATACAAGTGCAAGCGGAGGCGCTATAAATAATGGCGGTACTCTGCCTTTTACCATAAAGATTTTAACCGGTGATTTTATTGCAAACTATGCAAAAAACGGTAATGGTGGTGCCATATTTAATGCAAATGCTGAATCTTTCATTAATGCAATCTCAGGAGATTATATAGCCAACAGAGCTTATAGCACAAGTACTGCAGGAAGCGGCGGTGCTATATATAATATAGGTATAATAAATGATGTTACAGGTGATTTTATAGATAACTCAGCATCTAATACCGGAGGTGCTATATATAACTCAAAACAAATGAGATATATTGTCGGCGATTATATAGGAAATACCGCAGGACAAGAAGGCGGAGCTATATATAATTATAATAATGCTACTATTGAAGAAATTACTGCCGACTTTATACATAATACAGCCGGAACAAAAGGCGGTGCTATTTACAACATCGGTAAAATAAAACTTATTGCAGAAACATCAAATGTAACCTTTTATGATAACAGTGATTCTACCGGATATAATGATATTTATCAAGAAGGTATTAAAGATGCTGACGGTAATTATTCAGGTACTATTCTTACTTTAAATGCTTCAGAAAATCGTATTATGGCATTTAACGGTTCAATTGATGGGCAAAAAAGCGGAATGGGCTATTCCCCAATTATAAAAGTTAACTATGACGAAACAAACGGTACCTATCTCGGCGGTATTTATGAATTTAATAACACAGTTTCAGGTAATGATATCGAGTTATATAATAATGCATATGTTAAACTTGGCAAAATTACACAATTAGACGGGACTGAAACGTATGGTAAATTAGATTTAACGAATTATTCATTTACCAATGATTCTCTTGGCGGCACTATTGACTCAATAAACGAAAATATTGACAGTCATATTCTTGGTGATGTAAGTTTAAGCAGTACATTAAATGCAAAAATTGATTTAAATTTAGAAGATAATACTGCTGATACTTTTACAATAAACGGCGGTTCAAATGCCAATCAGATTAAAATAACAGAAATTAATTTTTTAGGCGACGATTTAGAACAATATATTTCAGATACCTATAAATCAATTAAAATCTTAGACAGAAAAAATTCCAATGATATTGCCTTAACTATTGATGCTGCAACAACAGAACCAATAGTATTAGGATCAAGAATAACTAAATATCTGGATATTGACAGTTTAAGTAAGAATTGGGATGAAAAATTTTATGATAACGAAGATAAAATAGATGTAATCGGTTTAATAAATGTTGAAAAAACAGGTTCGGTAGGAACTAACCCTGATAGTATTACATACAGAATTACTGAAATATCTGAAACTATTGATACTACAGAATCCTTGAGAGATACAATCTCTGTATTAAATCAGGCAGAAGGTGATCGTTATTTCACTGCAGTAACACCCGGAGCCACTTATACAACAACCGAAGATTTAGGTGAAACAGGAGAAGGAACCCTTACAATCACAGGTGTTGAAGGTTCTGTATTTAATATAGGATTAGATACAGGTTTTGAACTCAGGAATGATACAACTCTCAATTTAAATAATGTTACAATAAAAGGTGCAAGCCCATTTGTTAATGTTTTAAATTCTGATGCTACTATTAATATTAATAATGTAACAACAAAATCAGATATTACAGGTACTGTTCCTTATTCTTTAAACGCATCCGGCGTAAATACCTTTAACGCTGGTATTTCAAATGCAAACATAACAAATACAGGAACATTAATTTTTACAAATGATGTCAGTGCAAATATTACTAACTCAAATATTTTTAATGCAGGTGAATTGGCAATTAACAAAAACAATTCCATTTCAAATTCCACATTAACAAATAATACTAACGGCGTTTTAAACCTGCAAACACAAGCCTTTGAAACACAAAACTTCAATTCTATTACCCTCAATGATGATATGAAATTTAACATTGATGTTGATTTGGCAGCAGAGACTACAGATAAAATAACATCATCATCAATAACCGCTAACGGTCACAACATTCTTATTGATTCAATTTATGTTATGACAGATGGTATTGAAGACATAACAGCAATTACTTTGACTGAAGATAAAACTAATTTTGAACACGTATTTGATATATCAGATTCTATTCAGGTAAATACGGCTCCTGGAGTTAAAGCATACAGTGTTGATTATTCAGACTTTACTTCAACATTAGGATACGATGAAAACAAAGGTATTTTAATCTTTGAAAAATTGAACCTTAATACTCTGGCAGACGCAGTAAGAGCACATTCTAAAATTAAAGGATATTCATTGATATCCGGAGATGAAGAAGTTGAAAAAGATTTGGGACCACTTTGGGGAACAAGTCTCTCTGTTAACGGAGAAAATAATGAAATTCATGGCTACGATTGGCAAGGTATAACAATTGGAACAGATGAAACATCCGGCTTGCCTCAAACATTAACCGTAAATAATGTAACTGAATTTTCTGGTTTTTCAACACCTGCAATAATCAATAATGAAACAGGTACAGTAAATATAAACGGTGTTACATTCACAAGTAACACAACTGCAGATATTGATAATAGCGGAGTACTCAATTTAGACGGAACTAACAGTTTTGAAGCAATTATTGATTCAAATACAAGCGGTGTAACAAACGTTAAGACAGGTACTTCGACAGTTACCGAAATTACACAGCAAACTATAAATATATCATCAGGTGCAACCCTAGTTAACAGCGGAATTTCAAGTGCGGGAAATATAAATGTTGAATCAGGCGGTTCCTTAACCAATTCCGGAACATTTAATGCACTTCTTGATAATGACGGTACATTTACTAACTCAGGCACCTTTAATGCTGCTACTGGTTCATCCAACGATGGCGGTATAACAGGCAATGGTGTATTAAACATTAATGGAACATTTGATAACAATGCAGCCCTAACTCAAAATACCCTGAACTTTACAAACAACTCGACATTCACTACTATTGGAGATGTTGCAGTTACTCTATCTAACATTACAAATGACACTAATGGAGGTCATTTTGATGCAAACAACTCTAAATACAACAGCTATACTTTCGGTACTGCGGATTTAGATTCAACATTAAATCTTGCAATTGATATGTCGACTACTGCAAACAAAACCGATAAATTTACATTTACTGATGGTAATGCAGGAGAAGGTACCTTCAATATCGCAACTCTTGATATTCCTACAGCAGAACAAGCCGCTTTCAGAGCAAGGACTACATCAGGTTCCATTACTCAACAAATCTTATTTAATGCTAATGCTGACACTCAGTTAACTCTTAGTGACTCGGTTATTTCTGCTTATGAGGCTTCAATTGATCCTGAAAGTGTTGAAGGTTACGATTATTTCTCGGGTACTTCAATTAATTGGGATGATGAATACGGTCATTACACATACGATATACAAAGAGCTACTGATATTAGTGTTACAGGTTCTACTGACGGACTTTTGGACAGCATTACTTGGGCTATTAATGTTGAAAACGGACCAAAAACATATGACAACCTATTCGACAACCTGTACCTCATAAATATCGCTACAGGTACACCAAGAACATTCCATTTTGACACAGAAGATGATGTATTTATATCTTCTGTTAACGCCGGTACAACTACTACAGGTACTTTGACCATAGCAGGTGTTAAAAACGAAGACAAATACTCTACTATTGATGCTAACGGAAAACGTTTATTTGATATAACCGCTCCGGGAGCTAATGTCGTAATACAAAATACAAAAATAAAAAACACTGCCGCTAACGGTGGAAGTTCTTCTCTTGGAAGTGTTGCCGACATCGGAAATGGAAATTCTTTAACCATTGAAGATTCATATATATCAAACTCAACAAGTCTGGCTATATCAAACAACGGTACTTTAACAATTAATAATGTTGTCTTTGATTCCAACAGAGCTTCAGGTGGTTGGGGCAAAGTTATTAACAATAAGAAAAATATTACAAATATAACTGGTACATTTAAAAATAATACAAACGGCTCAGGTGCAATTGCAAATATTGGTACAAATGCGGTTATTGATTATATAGAAGCAGATTTTATAAACAATACGGGCGGTACCCATGGCGGTGCAATATTCAACTCCGATGGCGCTACCATTTCGTTAATTAATAATTCTAATTTTACAAACAATAAAGCAAATAACACCGGAGGCGCATTAAGAAATTATGATGGTAACAATTATGCAAAAATTACAAATTCTAATTTCACACAAAACAATGCAGGATTTGCTGGTGCAATACATAACAGCAAAAGTATCGAAGGTTCTACCATTTATAACTCTACAGTAATTATTGAGGATTCTGTCTTCACTAAGAACTATTCAACAAGACCATTGCAACAATGGTCAGGTGCAGGTGCCGTTTATAACAACGGATATATGGAAATTACAGATTCCGAATTTAATCAAAATGCAACAAAATCTTTTGGCGGTGCTATTTATTTCAATAGCAGAGAAGAAGAAAGTCTCGCACAGGGTTTAACAATAGACGGCAACTTATCAGAACTTGCAGGCGGCGGTATCTATGGCGGAAATTATGCTTTAGTCGATTCAACCGTAAAAAATAATACAACTTTGACTGCCTATGGTGCAGGTATAGCAGATACAGGTATTGATATAGAATATTCTGACTATAACAACAGAATATTTATAAGAGATATTAATATATATGCTAAAGACGGCAATACATTATTTACAAACAACCGTTCAAATGCAACTTTATCCAATAGTGCTTTTGACTCAAGCGGAAAATTACAGGATTATACGGTTTTAAGCGGTGATTATAACGATGTATACAGTGTCGGTAAGGTTTATTTAAATGCTAATGAAAATCAAAATATAACCTTTAACGGTTCTGTTGTTCTTGCTGATGCAGGTGAAACAGGAAGCGGCGAACTTCATATCAATAAAGATACTACTTTTGTTACTAATGCAGACAGTTCTCTGATTAAAGGAGGAACATACAATTTCAATAATACCGTAACTGCACCTATAATGAACCTTTATAACGGTGCAACTGTAAATTTAGGCTCTTATAATCAGGAAGATGAAACCACTTCATACGGTATTTTAAATCTTGAAAATATAGCAAACGATGCAAACGGCGGTACAATCAATGTAATTAATTCCGCATATAACAACCATACATTAGGTAAAGCTGCTTTGAGTTCTGCTCTCAATTTAGCTATTGATATGTCTATTTCAGACTCTACTGCTGATACCTTCACTCTCACCTCGGGTGATGCAGGTTCTGGTGTATTTAATATCTCTGAACTCGATATCTCTGATTCCGATATTGCTGATTTCAGAGCAAGGACTACATCAGGTTCTATTTCTCAGCAAATCTTATTTAATGCTAATGCTAATACTTCCTTA
>JAEELO010000088.1 GCA_016282705.1 Candidatus Gastranaerophilales bacterium
CAAAAATCTCTATCTGAAACATAGGAGGTTCTATTGTCTGCATTGTTTTCGGGTATTGTAGAAAAATTTAAAAAGAATAATCAGTGTTTGTCTTGTAAATATATAGACAGTTCAATAGTTTTTGACTGCAATAATAAAGTCCGACTATGTCCGTATTACGATATAGGAATTATAAATGAAAAATTTGACGGAATATGGCTGGATACGGATAAAGTAATAAAAACAAAAGAAGAATTTGTTTCCGAATTTAAGCAAAACAATATTCCCGAAAATTGCAAAGAATGTTTTAATTTAGAAAATAAATTAACATGTAATTCAAATACATTGAAGTATTTATATATTTCAAATTGGCAGCATTGCTATTTAAACTGTTCTTATTGCGATTCACCGAAAGAGGAAGATTTAAAAAAAGTCGGACATTATGATATTTTCCCTATTATTAAACAATTAACAGACTCAAAACTTTTAACACAAGAAACTAAAGTAATATTTGAATGCGGAGATCCATGCATACATCCTGAGTTTGACAAAATAATATATCATTTTATTAATTACGAAATGAGAAATATAGTTATTAACACACCTGCTCAAAGATTTTGCGAATCAGTCGCAGAAGCAGTTGCAAAGAACATTGCAGAAGTTATTATCACCTTTGATTCCGGCTGTCCTTATGTATATGGACTGGTCAAAGGTTCAAATAAATTTGATATAGCAATGGCAAATATAAAAAAATACCTATCTTATCAAGAGCCAAAAGAAAAACGTGTAATGCTAAAATACAACATTATAAACGGAATTAATGATAACCAGAAAGAAATTCTTGACTGGTTTATACTTTCAAGAGATACAGGTATAAAAAAATTAGTCATAGATATAGACAGAAAATGGTATAATCAAATAAAATACTCAGTACCGCAATATTTAAAAGAGCTGCTGATTTTTGCAAAACATATTTCGGAATATAATAATATGGAAATAGAATTTTGTGAAAATGCACTCGCTATTTACAAAAGAATCAGCAAAGAAGAAAAATAATGTTTGTATATAACGAAAAATATGTTAGCAAAAGAGAAGGATATTATTACAGCTGCCCATGGATAGAACACGGACTTGTATTTTTCAAATACAAACTAGGAATTTGTTGTAATTGCGGTCATGAAGGAAATGCACAATTATTACAAAGAAATAATTATGTCGGACAAAAAATAGACTGGAACCGAATTTTTCAGGTAAAAGACATTTACAGAAAATTTCATAAAAAAGGCAAAATACATACAGGATGTGTAAATTGCCCATATTTAAAAGAAGATAAATGGGATAATACAAGATATATTGATAACTTGTACATAAGCCATTGGTCAGATTGCAATTCCAGATGTATTTATTGTTATGCAGCAAATAATCCGGAGGAATTTAAATCAAATTACAATAAAAGTAAATATAATATTCTTCCGATTATAAAAGAAATGCACGAAAAAGGAATTTTAAGACCCGGAGGTATGATTTCCTTTGGAGGCGGAGAACCCACTGTTTTAGAAGAATTTGAAGATTTGGTAACATATTTACTAGATAATTATTACTGGGGAATAAGAGTTCATACTTCAGGAATAAAATACAGTCCTGCATTAGCAAGAGCAATAAACGAAATAAGAGGTTATGTGGTTGTTTCAGTCGATTCAGGCAGTAAGGAAGTATTTAAAGAAGTAAAAAGAGTGGATGCATATGAAAAAGTACGTGATACCGTAAGAAAATATGCACTGCAAACTACTTTTTTAGGCAGATATCTTGTTAGCGCCAAATATATTATAATTCCCGGAATAAACGACACAATCGAGGAAGTCGATAAGTGGATGAATGCAAACTATGATGCAGGTTTATATACAACTGTTCTTGATATAGAAGAAGGATGGTATTTAAAAAACAGATATAATATTCCTCCGCACATATATAAAATAATTGAACATGCCAAAAAACGTGCAAAAAAATTACATTCAAATTTTGAATTATATGAAAGGCTGCAAAATGTAATGGCAGATAAAGCCAGAAAGTAGAATTTCAAAGGGTTTTGGTATTTTGTAAAAAATTTGACAACTAACTTAATATATATTTAAAAATGCATGACAAAAAATCTATGAAGAATTATGATTATATTGTTCAAGATTTTATATGGAGACGGGGCTATTAATACTACAGCTGAAAACAATACTAATAAACTTTTTATAGAAAGTACAAGTCTTAGTTCATTAGCAGGCAACGATGACAGATTCAGTTCATTAAGCACATCGGCAATGCTTGCAAGAGGTGTTGTACCTGATTCACACAGAAGAGTTGCCGATAATTATATGGTAATTAAGAGAATATACGGTGAACCTGTAGTCCAAACAAGAATAACAAACAAAGATAAGACATTACTTGCAAAATACGATTTCAGTCCGCTTGAATATTCAACAATCAAGCAAGTAAATGAAGAACTTTCTTTTTTAAAAAGATGGTCAATGTCTTTAGAAGAAAATCTTAAAAAAGATGCTGATGAATTAATACAAATACGAGCAAAAGAGTTAAAATTTTTAGCAGCATCAAGATATGTAAATATTACAAGTGAAATATATCAAGGATATAAAGCGCTTGAAAGATATTTTGAAGAGATTTCAAAATATTAGATATTAATTTTATTGTATAAATCACGTGCTTTTTCAATTGCACTGTTTTGTAATTCAATATTTTCAAAAAAATCAGGAGATGATATTTCGTCTTTTACGAGTTTTCGTGCAAAACTGCCTATTGCGACACCATCTATATCTACATTACATAATTTTGCAAATTCAGATGTTTTAGAATTAGTCCCGCCGGAAAGAACGATTTTTGCATGTATATTATTGGATAAAATAAGTTCTGCAAAAGAAACAGCTTGTATATTGGATTTATAATCATCCGTTCCGCCGCTCATAGGTTTTCCGTCTGTTTGAACAATAACATTTTCATCATTATCAACCATTTGAGAAATAAGTGAAATAATAGTTTCATCCGGCAATTTAGACCTGTCCATACAAAAACCTATTCTGCCGGAATATATGTTTTTTAATTGTTTCCAATTTTCCAATATTTGCTCAATATCGGAAGAATTACAATGAAATTCAACGCAGTCAATATCATCAGAAAGAACAGACAGAAGCATAGTACAAGGTGATTTATACTTATGTTCAACAACTATTGCATCACTCGGACAATTATGCTGACATTTCAAACAGCCGATACAAGCTCTTTCATCAATTTGTATTTTATTATCTTCTTCAAAAACAGCATTTTGAGGACAAACTTCTATGCATTTTTTACAAGAAGAACATTTTTGTCTGTTTATAACAGCTTTTGAAAGATGAATATCGCTTTGTACACCAATACTAACGCATAATAGCATTTTATCCGGATTACAAGATAATTCAATACCTTTTTTTGCGGCAGATATTACTTCATTTTTAGCCGCAACATCAATCATATTGAAACCTGCTGAGGCATATACAAAAGCAAGTGCCTCAATTTCTTTTAAATTTTCATTACCAGCACCGCAAATTATTTTATAATATTTATTAATTTCAATATTTTTCATACACTGATATTATATAATAAACTTAATTTATTGGAGTAAATAATGAATACAATTAATGCAGAAAACTCTTTATTTCTAATAATTGATGTCCAAGAAAAACTGGTTAATATGCTCAAAGATGAAAACGTAAAGAGAAATGCCGTTATCCTTGCAAAAACTGCGCATATTTTAAATATACCAGCAATAATAACCGAACAATACCCAAATGGGCTAGGTTCAACAATAGAAGAAATAAAAGAAGTACAAAAAAATACAAAATATATAGAAAAAACTCATTTTAGTGCAATAAAAGAAAATGGAATTGCAGAAGATATAAAATCCGCAAACAGGAAACAAATAATTTTGTTCGGAATAGAAACACATATTTGTGTATTACAAACCGCCTTTGATTTAATAAAAAACGGATATGAAGTATTCATAGTACAAGATGCATCAGGTTCAAGAACTCAAGAGAATAAAGATGCGGCACTAAAAAGATTAATCCATACGGGATGCCAAATCGTAACAACGGAAATGGTAATTTTTGAATTACTGGAATATTCAAAAAATCCGCATTTTAAAGAAATACAAAATTTAATAAAGTGATATTACAATAAATTAAATATTATTTATATTTAAAAATTTAGATATAAAATTATATTATAAGATAAACTTTTTATACGAATAAGAACTAATAAATACAGTCAAAAGTACAATACAATAAAGCTTATCTTCATATAAAAATATAATATAAAACTTTCTATAGGAGATAAAGATGACAAAATCAAAAAGAATTATAATATCTGCATTAGCAATAATCGGTTTGGCTCTCGCAATTGAACTTTGCATAGTTTATTATAATGCAAATTTTGCAATTAATGCGAAGCCGAGCATATGTGCAATTAATGATATGATGGATTGCGACGGAGTTGCAAGAACATCATATTCACAATTTTTTGGTGTGCCGTTATCTTTATGGGGAGTCATTTTATACCTGTTTTTCCTGTTTATGACATTTGTCGATAAACTTCAAAATATAAAATTTTTGGGTTTTTTAAAAGTATTTAAAAATCCGACATCTTATATATTTACAATTGGTCTTTTTTCATTCATAGTATCAATGATTTTAGGCGGGATTTCGGTATTTAAGATTAATGCAGTATGCGTATTCTGTTTTATGACATACTTTGTAAACCTTTTAATAGCACTTAATGCTAAAACAAAAGGGATTACCGTTATAGATGAAATAAAAATATGCATTAAAGATTTCTTCGATGCATTAAAAAATGTAAAATATGCGATTTGTTTCTATTTATTGTGTTTAATAGCAGCAGGTGTTTTATATTACACTACGGTAACAAATATTCTTGCACCGCAAATTGCACTGCAAAACAATTTAAAACAACAAATCAAAGAATATAAAGATATAACAGACGGAAATACTATAGGCCCAAAGAATGCAAATATCGTAATTAATGAATATATGGACTTTAATTGCGGAGGATGCCTTATAGCTCATCTGTATTTGCACAGAATTGTTGAAGAATTTGATAATATAAAAGTAATTCAACATAATCTTCCTTTAGAAAAAATATGTAACCATAATATGCAGGATGAAGGACACAAAAACTCTTGTTTGAAAACAAGTTATGCTTTAGCTGCCGCAAAACAAAATATGTATTGGGAAATGGCAGATATATTGTTTATTCAAAATCCTGAAAGTGAAAAAGAAATTATAGAAAAAGCAAGACTTCTTAATTTTGATATAAAGAAATTAAAAGAAGATGCAAACAGTGAAGAAGTTAAACAAGAAATAGCAGATTCAATAAAAGATGCAGACTCAAAAGAAATAGTCGCAACACCTACAATGTTTATAGGAATGAAACGAATCGTCGGAGTCGGTACATATCCAAGCTTCAGACAAATGATAATTGAAGAAGGCGGAAAAATAAAGAATGACGACAACAAATAAAAATGTATTATTACATGCTTGTTGCGCCGTTTGCAGCGGATACCCGATAGAATTATTGCGGGAAATGGGTTATAATCCGGTAATTTATTTTTTCAATCCCAATATCTTTCCATCCGAAGAATATGAACGAAGATTAAATGAATTAATAAGATACACAAAAAAGAAAAATGTTGAATTAATTATCGACAAAAAAGATTCTGAAGACTGGTATAACTGCGTTATTGGGTTAGAGAATGAACCTGAAGGCGGAAAAAGATGTGCCAGATGTTTTGAATACAGATTGCTTTTTAGCGCTCTTAAAGCTTTGCAACTTGAATATCAATATTTTACAACAACACTTACAATAAGTCCGCATAAAAATTCAAAATTAATATTTGATATAGCGCAAGAAATTGCCGCAAAATATGAGCTTACTTTTTTGGATATAGACTTTAAGAAAAAAGACGGTTTTCTTAAAACAATGAAAATAGCAAAAGAAGAGAATTTTTACAGACAAAATTATTGCGGCTGTGAATTCAGCATAAATAGAAATTAACAAAATAAAAAGGCGCTAACAATGAAGTTACCGCCAAAGATAATACGAAAAAAGGATAAAGATAATATTTACAAATTTAACTATTAGTTATAATTTAGTTTTTGATAATTTTATTTTTAATTTTTAATTTTTTTGTTTTTTGCAGTTTTTAGCCTACACCTTGGAATTTTGGTGTTGCTCTGTCTATTGCAGAACTTTCTGCTTGTTCTACAGCTTCTAATTGTTTTTGTAATGCTGTTACCTGTGTATCAAGTCTTTTTACTTCCA
>JAEELO010000089.1 GCA_016282705.1 Candidatus Gastranaerophilales bacterium
AATTTGCTTTATTTACCGGCAAAAATTGAATTATAAATTTTACAATTATATCAAATATTCTGTCAATTTTGCTTTTTCCGAAATCTAAATGAAGAAAATGCCCGTTCTGACATAGTGTTCTGTATATTTCTTGTATTACTTTTTGTCTGTTTTCTATGTTCCTAAGTCCAAAGCTTATAATTGTATAATTAATCTCGTTATTATTAAAAGGCAAACAGGTGCAATCAGCTTGAACAAATAAATTATCAGGGTTTTTAATTTTAGCTTTTATAAGCATTTTTTCAGAGTTATCAACACCAATAACCTTTGATGTCGGGTTAATTTTATTGATTATTTCAGTAATATCACCGGTTCCGCAGCATAAATCCAAAATCAAAGAATTTGGTTTTATTTTTAACAGTTTTACAACTGATTTTTTTATCAAATAATGCATACCAAAAGATATCAGGTTATTCATTTTATCATAATAACCGGCTGTTTCGTTAAAAATATTCTTGATTTTATCAGGATTTTTATCAATCATATATACATTTTATGGCATATTTTCATTCATTGCAAAATACATTTGTTTTTCACATTTGAATATTTTTATATTATATTTATTGTATTAAGAAATAAGGAGTTTAACATGAAAAAGAGTTTATTAATAGTTTTAGCAGTAATAACTGTAGCATTCCCTTTGAGCGCAAATGCTTATGATTTAAGTTTTAGCGATATTAATCCGCTATTTAACTACAGTACAAATACACAAGCATCCAATACTACATCTGAAACCAT
Organism: Candidatus Gastranaerophilales bacterium; assembly: GCA_016282705.1. Taxonomy (GTDB): domain Bacteria; phylum Cyanobacteriota; class Vampirovibrionia; order Gastranaerophilales; family Gastranaerophilaceae; genus Avigastranaerophilus. Next base: position 778 of record JAEELO010000089.1, read on the forward strand.
TGCAAACAGTGCAATGAATACAATATCTCAATTAAATAACAAAATTGCTTCTACGGATAGAGACACACAAAATTCATTTTTAAGTTTGGTTTCATTATTATCACCGCAAAAAGAAGCACAAACAATGCAATCCAAATTATCATCAATAATGAGTAATGCTGGAACAACACAAAGTGCAAAGAGTATGGCTGTTTCACAATTAATGACAGCATATGCTTCAAACCTTGTAAGCAATAAAGCATCTGTTTTATCAACAATTGCAGGGCTATCCGCAAATGATAAAACGGCTTTAGTAAATACAATAACAGCTTTAGCTCAAAATGAATACCAATATTTAAATATAGCAGGTGATTATACAAAAGCAGCAGGAAATCTTGCAAGAACATCTCAAAATATGGCAACACTTGCTAACAACTTAATGGCAGCAAAAGAAACAGCTAATGCCATAAGAACAAATGCTCAAGCTATTAAAAATGTTGTTACTCAAGCTTCAAGCCTTGCTCAAGCAAGCGGTTTAAAAACATCTTTATAATATAAACAAAAACAAAAAATACGGCTGTATTAACAGTCGTATTTTTTGTTATAATTAATTTTACAATCAAATAAATGGAGATTTATATGATAAAAGTTAACGAAAAATGTATCGGATGCGGATTGTGTATTAAAGACTGCATATGCGGTGTAATTGCTTTTGATGATAACAAAAAACCGTATGAAAAAAATCCTAATAATTGTATAAAGTGCCAACATTGTATGGCAGTATGTCCAACAGGTGCATTATCCATAGACGGTAAAAATCCTCAAAATTCAAAACCGGTTTCAACACACAACCCTGAAGAAATATTAAATCTTATAAAAGACAGAAGAAGCTTCAGACAATACAAACAGGAAAATATTGCACCTGAAATAATGAACAAGTTAAAAAACATGCTAAACTGGGTTCCTTCGGGCGTTAATAATCACAGACTATTTTTTGCTTTCATAGATGATATAAATGTTATGAAAAATGTTAAAGCAACAACCAAGCAGAAAATGAGAGAATTATTTGATAAAAATGACCCGTCTGTAAACGGTTTTATTGGATTTAAAGACGGTATTTTAGATGAAGAAACAGATATGATGTTTAGAAAAGCACCTCATATGTTATTTGTTGCGACACCGATAGATGCACCTTGCAGTGATATTGACCCTATTATTGCTTTAAGCTATTTTGAGCTGTATGCCCAAAGTTTAAATGTAGCAACCTGTTGGTGTGGTATAGGTTATTGGGTATATAGTGCAATTCCCGAACTTCAAAAAATGCTTAAAATACCTGAAGGTTATAGGCTTGCTTATACTATGTTATTCGGTAATCCTGCAGTTGAATATAAAAGAAGCATACAACCCGAACCGTTGCAAATAATTTCTGTAAAATAAATTAAATTTTCAAGCAATTTCAAATTTAAAAAATACTTTATGTAAATATGTTAGTTTATATAAAGTAGTATGGTTATGAAAGAAATTTTGCCATTTAGTATATTTTCACACATTTTCAGTCCGCATAATGCAAAACCCAAAGAACGAAGTACAAGTATGCAAACCGTTCCGACTGAGAGAATAAGCTCAGATACAGATATATCCAGAGTATCCGCATCAGCATTAGCATGTGCCACTCAAAACAAAAAGCCAAAAGCACAAGTAAATAATGAATTAAGGAAAATATTAAAACAATGTTATATATACCCGCCTGATGATTTTTATGAAAAATTTGATTATGAAAATGCTCAAGAGCACATTAATCATTTAAAATTTCTGGCTTGCAATCATATAAGCGGAGCATGGCAAATTTTTGGTAACGGTTATTTCTATTCTAAAGAAGGGTTAGAAGCTTTTAATTTATTAACCGATTATTTTTCAATACAAGGCAACGGCTCTATTATGTCACCTTTTGAATGTATGGCTAATTCTTATACTCCCGAAAAAGTTATAAAAGGGAAAGAAAGAAATTTATATAAAACCCAAATAACTAATGTTAAAAGCAATGAATACCATAAAGTAACCTCTATAATCAATCTGTCTGACGAGGAATATTCACGTTTAATAAAAAGCCATCTTCTTGAAAAAGGCATTTTATATGCTTCCGAAAACAAAGATATAAATAATTTATTTATTCACCTGATTTCAAATCAAAACGCAAAGACAAAATGGAATCCTTATGGTTTTAAAATACTTGATAAATTAATTCTGGAACAAACAAACAGTAAAGATGAAATAAAAGAACTAACAAAAAATATTACTAACTTAAAAAATAACAGTCTTTTGTATTCTTGTATTACAGAAGACAGAAAAAATTCTGATGTTGATTTAAAATTCTTGGTTAATAACGTTGAAGATATATATTCTCTAATACATTCCCATATTCCGGAATATAAAGATATTTCTTTTGGAAACAGTTTTAGTTCTCTCATGTTGAAACTGAATAAAGATAACATAAATACATTTAAAAATCTTGTCGTCTTAAAAGGAATGAACCAACATTTAATGGAACAAGTATTAACGTTCTTATATTCAAAAGAAAATAGCGAATATGTAGACAATGTTATAAAAAGAATAAATTCGGGAGAAGATGATATTATTTCCCTTCCCGTATATAAATATGCCCAAATAAACGAAAGAATAGCAAAAACAAAACAAAATGAACTTACGGAATATAATGAAAATACATCACTATCCGAAATTTCAAAGACAACAAAGCAAGGTGATATATGTGCCGTCGGAAATAAAGTTTATATTAAAGATGAAGAAGAATTAACCCAACTGGATATAGATAAAGACACATATAAAAGACTTTTCCCCGAGTATAAATCTTTATGTATAAGACAAGGAGACGAAACAGGAAACTGTTATTTCTTGTCTGCAGGGCTAATATCTTTCTGGAAAAATCCCAAAGCAAGAGTTCAACTATTAAAAATGTTTAAACAGGACGGCAATGACATTGTTGTAACAATACCTGCATTCAAACAATATCCTGTAAGATTTAATAACGGGAAAATAACTTTGGAAAACAAACATGCAGATACTTCGACAGGTAATTTAATGCTTGAGCAGGCATACGCAAAAGCCAAATATGCAAATGCAAATCATATTAAACATGATGCATCTCTTGTAAATTCCGATGTAGCTATGGAATATATTTATGGCGGGTTCGGAAGTCATGTCTTTAATGAATTAACACGAACAAAAAATGCTATGGAATATATAAACAAAGAATATGATGATATTAAAGATAAACCTGATAAATATATTTATGTTGATAAAGAAAAAATGGAGAATATAATAGATTCTCATTCTGATTTAAATAAATATATGGTATGTTTGAGTTCAGGCCCAAGGGAAAGAGGCTATTTACCTGATTATGGTATAAATCAAAATCATGCATATGCAATAGAAAATATTGATACTAAAAATAAAACTGTTACTATTATTAATCCATACAACAGTTTGTATACTTCAACTATTTCATACGATCAATTAAAAGAATTTTTTTCAACAATATCAGTTATAGAAGTTAATTAATAAATGAAAAGTAATATAAGAAAGAGTTCCTAACGTATAAGAACTCTTATCATATATAAAATTATTGATTATTATATTTGTCCGTTATTAAGATAACTTAAAACATTTGATACAAAAGTTTCAGGAAGTCCCAAATCTTTTGCAACCTGAGGTACAACATTTTCAGGAGCACCGGTTACATTTCCGTTTTCAAGATATTTCATAACTGCCGATACTGATAAAGCATCATAACCCAATGCATTTGCAACTTCTTCGTATTTATCGTCTTGTGTTTTTATAAAACTGTCTACCTCTTCTTTTTTGGAATTATCATTTGAAGATGAATCAACTTCTGTTTTATCAAATGTTCCAAATATATTTGTTATTGTTGAATTATCAAGTCCTAAAATATTACCGATTTCGGCAGGTGTTTTTTCACCCGGATTTCCGAATTTAGCTATCATTTCTTCCTTTGAATAACCTAATTGTTGTGCAATTGCTGCATGGTCTATATTTGCTACGGAGTCATCAATAATATCATTAATACCCCATCCTGAATAATCCGTTGATGAATCGGCATTTTGCGGAGTACCAAATATAGAAGTTACTGTTGAACTATCAAGTCCTAGCATATTACCGATTTCGGCAGGTGTTTTTTCACCCGGATTTCCGAATTTAGCTATCATTTCTTCTCTTGAATAACCTAATTGTCTTGCAATTGCTGCGTTATCTATTGGCATTTTTCTCTCCTTAATTTTTTCTTCGTATCTCATGATTATTAAAATTTTTTTTATTTTGAAAATAATAGTTCCAGAGAACCATTTTTATAAAAAACAAAATACATAAGAAAAGAGGAATACAATTAGTATTCCTCTTCTTTATATTTTTATCTGCTCTATAGCAAAGATGTTAGATTCATTTTCATTGAATTTGCCTGTTTCATATATCTGTATAATATTTTACTTGCTACTGTCTTTGGCAATCTTATAAACTCAACACCCGCCTTATCATTATCAATATTTACAACTTTCGCTTTTACATTAGTATTAACATCTTCAAATTTAAGGCTTATTGTTATTTCATCACCTTTTTTAAGATTTCTGTCATTCTTAATTAACGCACCTGTAGTTGAAATATCATAAATTTCAACATTTGATTGAAGTTCTTCATCATTTGTTGTATCAAATCTCATTGAAATACGTTTATCTTCTTCTTCATATTTCTTTTGAAGACTGTCTGCAAGTTTAATATTTTCAATCTGGTGTTCTGCTTCTTTTCTTCCTCTGTTTACAAAATTCCAAGCACTATGATATCCGTTTACAAGTTGATAAGGATTATTGTATACGGTTGGAGCTGTTGTATGCATGTTAATTGTATCTTTTAATAATAATGCAAACGAGCCTGTTTTCTCCGTATATAACTGAATATCAGCCGGTTCTACAATTCTTCTGTAATCATTATCAACTACAGCAATCTTATCTTTATTTCTGAATTCTGCATAATTTGTTATATATCCGTCTTGAACAGCTAACTTACTGTCTTTTGTATTTACATAAGCATTATCGGAATATATAGAATTGATATTTACTCCTCTGTTAGTGTTTACATTATCATTGACTGATATAACAACATTATTTGCTTTATAATCATAATCATTTATTTGATTATTTGTATTAGTAAATTTGTCAGGAACATTTTCAGCAGGTTTTACAATATTATAATTTGTTCTTGTTGCATTTGGTACATTCTTTTCAACAAATTCTTTATTAACACCTGTTATATCGAATGATAATGCTGTTCCGTTTCCGTATGCGTTAATACCCATTGCATCATATTCTTTAGGAGGTTCATCTCCAAATACAGCTGTCGAATATGATTTATCTTTTTGTTTGTATCCTTCGGGGTTTGCTTTTGTTTCTACGGTTGAATCAGGAGCTTTTGCAGAGTTTGCATAAATATTATCTGCCATTAAACTTATATCTGCAATTTGTCTGCCGTTCTTATCATAAGCGCCTTGACCGTTGTTTCTGCCTTTAACAGCAGCAGAATATATCTTCAAGTTTGAATCTGCACTGTCGCCGCCTTTAGAATCCAATACTTCAATTGCAACGGATTGCGGAACAACGCTATCTCCTCCTCCGCCTCCGGCTTTCAAACCGTCATGAGGATATAACATATCATTAAAGCCAAAACCACCGCCTGAGTGTGACATACCTAAATCATAAATTGTTAGATTCTTTGCTCTCTGCAATATATGTAAATGGTCGCCTGCGGTTATTTCTCTTATAACACCGTCATCATCCAATACAAGTCCGACATCACCGCGTTTAGAAATTAATTGATTAATTTTTGTCGGTTTCTTTGAATTTGACCTTACAAGTATATTAACATCATTTTCACCTTCAAAGCTTACTGATGAATTCGGTGCGTTCTTTGTATCCTGAGTGAAAGCAAACGGTTTCTTTTCTGTTCCGATTCTATCACTTGCAATTACGGAAATATTTTGCCCTATTACCGCACTTTTATCACCTTGTGCCGCATTTAATACGGAATATCCTTTAAAGTATGATTCATCTTTTGGAGTAGGTCTTGTATCAGGTTGCTTCCAGTCTGCTGCCGTTAAAATAATATTTCCGTCAGAAGTTATATTTTCAACTTTTAAATCGGACTCTTTTGCTCTGATGTTTACAAGACGTGCGTCAGTATTATTTTTGTTTAATGCATTGGCATTAACTTTACCTTTAACATTTACGTTTATTGATTCAGTATAATCTCTTGTATTTGCATCAACACTGAAGCCGGGGTTTACTGCTGAAGTTGAACCTATATCGCCATCCTGTGTATTAATTACAAGGTTTTTGCCGGTAGCAATAAGTGTTTTATATGCATGGTCAGAATTACCTAAATCCGCATTTTGATGTTTTTTACCTGTAGCAGGATCTGTAATACTGTTTAAGATATTACCGTTTGTCTGATTAATAACTACATTACCCTTTGCTGCGGTTATGTAATTATCGTTATCGCTGTCATATTCACCTATTCGTAAATCGGAATTTTTATTTGTAATATTAATATTCTGTTTTTCGGTTCTTATTGAACCCTGAACGTCAATACCGGCTTTACCTGTATTAGTAACATTAATATTACCGTTCTGATTATTTATTTTACCTGTTGTTGAAATGAAAATTCTATCCTCGGATTTATTATTTACGTTAGTTTCACCTTTATCGGAAAGTATAGAACCATCAACAACTATTCCGCCAGCATTTTCATTATTAACATTTATAGTGCCGTCTGTTGTAGCAACAACACCTGTTTCTGCAACTTCAAGTTCACCATTACCCTTATTATTAACGTCAACATTTCCGATTCCAAAGTGTTTTAATAAGCCTGCGATTGTGAACTTACCGCCGTTATTTTCGGCTTTTATGTTTCCGCTCTCGGTGTTAACTATTTTACCTGTTTCAGTAATTTCAATATCGTCAACATTATTTGTGATTGTTGTATCACCTTTAACATTGACTATACTGCCTGATACGGTTGCACCACCTACCGCATCATTTTTGACATTGATTTTGCCGTCATTATTTTGGACAAGACCTGCAATATTTAATTTTCCGTTGTTTGAATTTTTAATATCTATATTGCCTTCTGTTGCCTCTACTATACCTGTTTCAGTAATATCAAGTTCGTCATTACCTAAGTTATTTACATCTATATTTCCGATACCGAAGTGTTTTAACAGACCTGCAATTGTGAATTTACCGCCTCTGTTTTCGGCTTTAATATTTCCGCTTTCGGTGTTTGTAACTTCTGCACCGTTTTCAATCGTTAAATCACCTGCATTGTTTTTGATTGTTGTATCATCTTTAACATTGGTTACTTTACCTGTTGAGGCAACTGTCATTCCGTCATTACTGTCATTTGTGATATTGATTTTGCCGTCTTCGTTTTTAATAATACCTGATATACTTAAAGCACCATCATTTGTATTTAACACATTAATATCACCGTTTTGGGCAAGAACTGTTCCTGAAATTTCTTCAGCTCCGCCATTATTAGTAATATTTATATTGCCAATTTCATCTTTTACGGTACCTGAAATTGTGAAATCGCCTGCTTCATTATGGATATTAGTGTTACCGTTTTTATCAAGAATAATACCTGAAATTACGGCTCCGCCGTCACCCGTATTTGTTATATCTAAATCACCTTTGTTATCAACAACATTACCTGATATATCAAGCTTGCCTTGTGTATTATAAACGATTGCATTACCTTCTTTATCAAGTATTGTACCTGAAATTGAAGTTCCGTCAGCACCGTTATTGATAACTTTTAAATCACCTTTATTGTCAACAACATTACCCGATATATCAAGCTTGCCTTGTGTATTATAAACGATTGCGTTACCTTCTTTATCAAGTATTGTACCTGAAATTGAAGTTCCGTCAGTTCCGTTATTGATAACTTTCAAATCACCTTTGTTATCGACAACATTACCCGATATATCAAGTTTTCCAGCATCATTGTTTATTGTTGCATTACCATCTTTTGCAAGAACGGTTCCCTGAATATCAGTTCCGTCACCGCCTTTGTTTGTAATGGTTAAATTACCTTTATCATCAACTACATATCCAGTATCGGTAATTGTCAAACCGCCGTTTGTATAAACAGACGCATCTCCGTCTTTTGCATTAACCGTTCCTGATATTGTTGTGAGTTCATCACTTGTATTTATAACATCAAGTTTGCCTTTATTATCAACAACATTACCAGATATATCAAGCTTGCCTTGTGTATTATAAACGATTGCGTTACCTTCTTTATCAAGTATTGTACCTGAAATTGAAGTTCCGTCAGCTCCGTTGTTTATAACTTTTAAATCACCTTTGTTATCGACAACATTACCCGATATATCAAGTTTTCCAGCATCATTGTTTATTGTTGCATTACCTTCTTTTGCAAGAACAGTTCCTGATATATCAGTTCCTTTATCACCTTTATTTATGACTTTTAAATCGCCTTTATCATCAACAACATAACCTGATATATCTATGCCGCCATTGGTATCATATATGGTGATATCCCCGTCATTTGCAAGTGTAGTACCCGAGATATTAATATCTCCGTCGGTATTTGTTATAGCAATATCACCTTTCCTGTCAACAACATTACCGGTAATATCAACATCACCGCCTGTATTATATATTTTAATTTTACCTTCTTTATCAAGTACGACGCCTGAAATAACAGCTCCGTCAGCACTGCTGTTTTTAATATCAATATTTCCTTTTTCATCCGTAACCGAACCTGTAATATTTAAAGCACCGTCATTGCTGTTTGATATATCGATACCGCCGATATTAGCCGATACTATTCCCGCAATATTCGCAGGTCCGTTACCTGTATTTGTAATTTCAATATCGCCTTTATCCAGACTTTTTACAACTCCGTTAAGGTTTAAATTAGCTCCTGCGTTGGCAATTGTGATACTGTCTGTTTCATCATCAGTTGTATTTGTGATTGATGCAGTATCCGTTATGTTCAAGTGTCCGTCTGAATTCGATATATGAATTGAGCCTGCCTCATTTTCAATAGCTTTTGTTATTTCTGTAAATGAACCTGAGTTTGCAATTAATATATCTCCGCCTTTATTGGAAACATTTCCATATATGTGTGCTACTCCGTTATCATTTGTGATGGTTGTATTTCCGCCGACATTTGTGATTTCTCCGGAGTAAACAAGATTTGTTCCCTTATTTGCTATTGTTGTATTACCGTTTTCATTATTTACACTGCCGCCTATTTGAGCTTTACCGTCTCCATTATTTGTAATATTAACGTCGCCGGATTTTGCCATAATGTCTGCGGTATTTGTTAAATCATTACCTGCATTAGTAATATTTATATTGCCTTGTTCATAATTTGATATCATACCTGCTGTTGATAAGTCATCAGTAATGTTTTTAATTATGATATCGCCAACTCTTGCGGATATTGTTGTATTTAATGACATACCGTTACTTGTTGATTGATTATCAATAAGAATTGCTGTCGTACTGCCGCAATCATCGGTTTTTCCTATGCCGTCAGTAGATATTACGGACTCAATTTCAACTTTTCCTGCACCTGCAGTATTTATTATTGAAATCATTCCCTCTGCATCTCTATTTAAATAGTTATGCGTAATTTCAGAGGTTACTTTTAAATCACCGCCATTATTTCTTATTTCAATATCACCCTGTTCATCAAGAATTGTTCCGCCGATTTCAGCTCCGTCATCACTATTGTTAAAGATACGAACATTACCTTTATAGTCAACAACATCACCGGACATTATTAATTTGCCGTCATTAGAATTTGTAACGCCTATATCACCGTCTTTTGCAAAAATATCTCCGCTGATATCTGCAATATCACCATTATTGATTATTTCAATAAACCCTTTGTTAAAACTGTTAATTTTTCCGTCTATAATAAGATTACTTGGTATAGAAGTATCATCTCCATGGTTTACGATAGCAATATTAGAGTTTTCTCTGTTACTTGTATTATTGATTTCAGCAGTATCGGTTATTTTAAAGTGTCCGTTTAAATTTGAAATAGCAATAGAACCGGTATCATTATTTATTTTACTTGTTATTTCTGTAAATGAGCCTTGATTATTTATTATAGTACTGCCGTGACTGTTAGTTATATCACCATATATATGGGTAAATCCATAATTGTTTGTAATCCGGGTGTTGCCATAGTTGTTAATTGAACCGTCAAATACAAGATTTTGACCATTGTTATTGTTTATGGTTACATTACCTGTATTGTCAATTGAAGCACCGATTTGGGCAATGCCTGTTCCGTTATTTACAACTTTTGTATCACCCGATTCATTTAATGTATTACCTAAATATGTCAGTTTATTTCCTGCATTTGTAATGTTGATATTACCTTTTTTCTCTGTTATATCAGCATTTATATATAAATCACTCTTTGTATTTGTAATACCAATGTTGCCTTCGGTTGCAATAATGTTTCCTCTGATATCCGCACCGTTTTTACCGGAATTTTCAATAATTATATTGCCGTTTTCAGTATTAGAAATTTCGGCAGTTGATGTTGTCGTCAGTGTTCCATATTCATTGCCAATTGCTATATCACCAATTCTTGCGGATATAGTGCCTGAAATATATGTCCTTTCGGAAGAAGATGTACTATTATATATATCTATTGCTGTTGTAATGCCTGTTACATCATTCTTATGACCTTTACCCCAATTTATGATATTTCCGGTAATATCAAGTTTTTCGCCGAAAGAGTTATTTGTAACTGAAATAAGACCTTCTTCCGTCTGATTTAAGTAATTTTGGGAAACATCCGCAGATATTGTCATAGGTCCATTTTGGTTAATAATAAATATATTGCCTTTTTCGTCCACAATATTACCGCCGACAATAGCAGAAGACCCCTGATTTTTAATATTTATTGAACCATTATAATTGTTTATTGCACCATTCAGGTTCATTGGAGCACGATCATAATCAGGTAACGAATACGGAACATTGTTAATTGATATATTTCCTTTATGAGTTGTTATTATTGAGTCTTCCGTAGTATCTAAGCCGACCGAAGTAATACCTATATTACCTTCTTTTGCAGTTATTTCACCGCTGATTTCTGTTTGTGAGTCGCTTGAAATGTCTATATTGCCTTCATTATCAAGAACTGAACCGCTGACGGAAAGATTACCGACATTATTTTTAATTATAATATCACCTAATCTTGCAGATACAGTTTCAGAAATTGATAAGCCTTTAGTTGATGACTGATTATCAATAAGAATTGCAACTAAATCATTATCAACGGTTTTACCTGAACCTTCGGTAATTATATTATTTGTTATATTCAGTTCACCGCCTGTTGGTGAGTTAGTAATTGATATCATTCCGTTAGCAGTTTGGTTTACGGCATCGTGGGAAATATATGATGATATTGTCATATCACCTTTTGTATTAACAATTACAATATCACCGTTTTCATCTGTAACATATCCGCCGATATTTGCGCTGTCACCGTTATTAGTAAATAATATAGTTCCGTCTAATGCTTTAATATCACCGTTTAATGTCATAGCGGAAGCATTGTTTGTAACGGTAACATGACCTTTATCATCAGTTATTTTTGAATTTTCGGTAGTATTCAAGCCTTTTGAAGCGATGTATATATCACCGAGATTTGCTGTTATTGCTTTTGTTATTTCGGTTTGACCGTTGCTCTGAACGCTGATATTACCTTCTGTATCTGTTATATCAGCATTAATGTTTAACTTATCCGTACCGTTATTTAGGATATTTATTGCACCTTTATCGGTAATATTACCTAATATGTTTGTTACTCCTGCCTCTGATGTTATATTAACCTGTCCGCCTGCAAAAATTGAATCAATAATTTTTCCTGCCTTTGTTTTTTCATTTATATCCAAAGCATTCTTTGCATTTATATTTAAAATACCATTTGGATCAGGTACGAATGTGACATTTACTCCATTAAGCTCCTCATGAAGATTGTTATTTATAACACCGTTTAATGAAAGCTTACCTGTTGAAGTAATATTTGTTTCTGCATGGTCTTTAGTTGTTTTGTTAAATGTTAAATTGCTGTCGGTTAAACCGTCATCTTTAAAATTACCTGCAAAATAAGCATTAGTTACATTTGATATATTTAGCTGCTTATCTGTTTGGTTATCAATATCAATATTTTGATAACCGTCAGCAATATTTATGCTGCCTGATATTGTACCTGTTGTATTTTCGCCGTTTGCTTTTTCAAATTCCACACCGTTATTTTGTAATATTTCAGGCAAATTATATAAATATATTTGTCCGTCTTTATAAATTGCTTTAATGTTATTTGTCGGATTTAAATACGGACTTATACTGCTTCCGCCTAAATTAACAAGGTTCTTTTCACCTGACGTCGGGTCAATAATAAGATTTGCTTCAGCTAACATATCATCTGTAATGGTAATATTTCTTGCCGTATATCCGGTTTTAATATTAGCATCAATATCAATAATATCGGCATTAACAAATAAGCCTCCGGCTGAAAAAATATTACTGCCGGAACCTAAAGTAAATTTGGCATTATTATCGTTATTATGCATTACTGCATTAATTTGCCCGTTTGTGGAATACAAATTTATTGTACTTGTATTTATTATATTCGGAGAAAATGTAATATCTCCGCTTTCATTCCAAACATTAAATGCATTTGTTGTATTTATATCGCCTGTAAAATGGATATTGGATTTTTGTGTTGAAAACGGAATATCAAAAGTTGATGCAAACGGATGATTTACATCATAATAGTTATTCACCATTATACCTGATATACCGTCATTATCGGATGATATGTAATGAACTCCTGATGTTGATAAATTTTCAAATTGTTTATGTCCCGGCAAATTACGAATATACATATATGCGTCAGAACCACTTACAGCTTGATTTTTATTGGCAAACTCCGAATGATTTTTACCGCCTATATGTAATCCGCTTTTATTTGTTAGTGAATCAATATTTAAATCATTAAATACTAAAGAACGAGTTGAATAGTTATCTATTTTTAATCCGTTTGATGCAACAGAGAATATTCCGCTTCCCGTAATATTCGGGTTATATGCACCATCAACTATAATATGTGCATCTTTAGGATTAATATCATTAAACACAATATCATAGATTCCGGTATAAATATCGTATGCACTATCAGGAGTATTTTCTACTTCTGTTTTTTTGTTTTGAAGAACTATTCTTTCTGCATTTAATATAGATTGTGTTTCTATAATTGCATCCCTTTTATCAATATAAGGTTGCATTTGTTCCGTAAGATTTGTTATTTCATTATTAAAGTTTGTTATTTCATCACAAGTTTGACTTGTGCCTGTACCTGTAGGATTAGATACAGCAATATATTTATTACCGTTTAAATCTTGATAAGTAGAAAATTTATTATTTGTTGTTAATGAAATATTCCCGTATACCTGATTATAACCGGTTGTAATTGTTGTTTTCTGAGCATCTGTCAAACCGTAATCTCGTGTATTTAAGAAGTTTGATAATGTAGGAACATCCTTTTGGTCGGAATGTCCGTAGTTATAAATTTCTACCTCAGCTAACTTAGCTTGGTATGCATTTGATATTGTATCAAACTGGTCTTGACTTATTTGATAGTCTTCATCTCCGACAATATTAGAATCATACAAACCATAATTACTTGAAATTGTAATTTTTTGTTGTTCAGTTAAACCATAATCATTATTATTAAGAAATTCGGTAATAGAAGGAGGATTTTGTTTTATTTCATGTCCGTTATTATAAGTATAAATTTCTGAACGTTCAGTATGATAGTCTGATATTATAGTATTATATTGTTCTTCCGATACTTTAGTTGTATCCTCATCACTTGTTTTGATTATAAGAGTTTTAATATCATTTTGAATAATAGTATTAAAATCACTGGTTCCGCCGTCTGCAGCTTTATCATTTTTTAAGATATACCCGTCTTGTACTAAATTGTTAATTTCATCGATTTTTGCCTGAATGAAGCTCTTTTTATCAATATAATCTCCGATTATATCATTCATTTTTATAGCAGCTTCAGCATTTTCATCAATACTTTCAATAACATTATCTATTTCAATTTGAATAGAAGCTAATGTTTTTTCCTTTATAATTTCACCAGAAACAACATCTCCGTCAGAAAGAACATAGTCATCATCATAAAATCCTTTTAATGTTGTTTTATCAATCGTACCGTCACGATTAATTTTCATATATCTGCTATTGCCTTGAGCAGCAACAATTTTACCGTTATCATTTAAGGTATAATTATTTGAAGGATTATCATTTTTGGAAGAACCCGAATCTCCTATAGGAAAACCAAGCGGCCAAGATTCTGTATACCAGCTGATTAAAGATGATACATTATTTTTGCCGGAGGAATAAGTAATTTCTACGTCTTTACCTGAAGTAATATCTGCATTTGCATTTACATTTAATACATTATTAACGATTCTTTTTAGTTCTCCGCCTTCGTTTGTAGAAGCTATCCAAGCATAACATTCGGAATGTGCATACTGATCCAGATTATTAATTGAATTATTCATAAAATTAATATCTGCCAAATTACCTGCAACTAATGAACCGTTATTTTCTAAAGTATTATTAACAGTATAATTAAGAGTAGAATATGCTGAAGGTTTACCTTCAAAGTTTTTTACAATTGAAACCGTATGTACACCAAGATCATTATTTGAATTGAAGCTAATATCAAGTTCATCGCCTGCTTTTATTTTTGATTGATTATCCAAAGATATTTTATTGGTATTATTTACTTCGAGTGTACTGTATGCTCTTGGAACAGCAACAAAACCATAACCCTTTGATTCAATTTTTTGTTTGAAGAAAGATGAGGTTAAAGCCTGTACATTAGCATCTTTTGTTGCTTCTAATATTGAATTTTTAATATCTATTTCACTTGTTTGCGTTAATGTATTTTTTAGATGCATATCATTTACAGCAACAAAACCACCCGCAGTACCTGCGTAGTTAACATAGTCTTCATTTTTTGTTCTTAAATCAGATGAAGTTTTTAATCCTAATTTTTGAACATTCATCTGTGTATCTTTAATAGTTAATTTTGCAGCGGATTTATATTCGTTTTCAACATCATTGGTTGAAACAGCAACAAAACCGCCGCCTGTTCCTGTTGCTTCGTCTTTTATTATTCCTTTATTTTCAACTTCAAATTCCACATTTGCAGTAGAATTAATATTGGAATTTTCAATATTTGTATTTGTTGAAGTGTCAAATTCCAAATTTGATTTATCAACAGCAACATTAATAAAACCGCCTGAACCGTTTGAAGATGTAGTATCAAATGTATTTTCCGATTTATTTGATATATTCCAATTATTAATGCCTGTTTTTAAATCCGAATTAAGATTCTTTACATTAAGAACTGATGAACCGGTAAGTTTATTTGATGCTTCAGGATTGCTCACATTGATAAAACCTCCGGAACCTGAAGATCTGCTCATTATAGAATTTCTTTTTGTAACAAGGGCTATTTTTGCACTTTCAGCATTAAAATCACCACCAATATTTCCTGTTGTATTTGAATTCAACTCGGAGTCAATTCTGAGTCTTGCACCATTTACCAATAAACCAAAACTAAATCCGTCCAAAGTTGAATTTATAACAGAATCATGTGTTGCATTAATTATCGCATTTTTTGTAATATTATTAGCACCTGCTATATCAAGAGTCATAGTACTCGTATCTTTTGAATCTGCTGCAATCGCACTAACACCTAATCCTGATACTTTTGTACTGTTGCCGCTTGCAATTGCAGAAGATTTTAAATATTGGTTTATGTTCAAATTTTTTGTTGTATTATTTTTAACGTTTAATACTGTTGCGGAAGTTGCGGTATTTTCGGCACTTGCAAAAGAACCAGCATAGAAACCTGCAATTGAAACACTAACACTGGGAGCTTCACTTTTTGATACCATACCGACTGCAGCATCACCGCTTCTTGTATCTTGGGCAGTTATAATATTTGTTGTATCAGCAATATTTAAAGTAAGAGCTGTAGGACTATCAATTCCAGATTTAAAATCAGCTTTCATAAACGAACCGGAATTACTGTAATTAGCGAAACTTAAAGGTTCAACAGATACGACATTTGCCTTTGAATAGACATTCATAACATCATAATTTGTTGAAATATTCAGATTGTTTGCATTTATTTCACCGTTTACATTTTCCATTATTGCTCTTGCAATAGTATTAGCTTCAGCCTTGTTTTTTGAAACAAAAGCTATATCAACAATTTGAACGGTAACTGATTGTTTTTCAGAACTTAAATCCGTATTAGCCTTTGCTGAAATATTTATATCGCCGGATGCTGTAATATTTGTTTTACCGTTTTCACTGCTTGTAATACGTGCTACTGATTTATTGGTATCGGTTGCTTCAGCTAAATCAACTGCCGCCATACCTGTTAATGATGCAATAACGTGTGTAGCATCAATTTTAGATTTACTTGTTGAATCTGAAACAACACTTATATCTTCAGCATTAACCGTAGCATCTTTAATTTGAGCAACTGTTTCAGATGAGTTATTGTATATAGCACTGCCGCCTGTTCCGTGTACACCATGTACATTAACTTCCGTAGTTTTAATTTCAACATCGTTCTTAGATTCTGCTTTTACATTGACATTTCCGTTTCTGCTCTCAACTTTTCCGCCTGCAATTTCAGCTATTGTATTATTTGAATTTTGGACATCTCTTATTGCAACATTTACACCAACGGCAGTTGCACCAACTTTAACATTGGTCATTTTAAATTTATCTGAGAGACTGCCATCAGAATTTATGCCTTTTAACTGGCTTTTAGCATTAATATTTATATCATCTATAGTTTTTAAATTACCGTTGACTGATGAAATAGCACCTGTTTTCAAATTAGAAGACGACGGTACGGGAGTTATTAAACTATCAGGTGCCATACCTTTTGCTTTATTAACATAATCACCTATTTTAGTTTTTTGTTCGGAATCTGAATATGTACCGGAACGTTTACCTATTTCTATAAGCTGAACGTCAACAGGAACAGCAGCTAATCCGAAAGTAACATCTATATCTGTTGAATCAAAAGCATTTGTTAATTCTGAATTCATTGTTAAAGAATCGGCTTTAATTTGACCATCGGAGTTAGATTTAATTTCTGTTTTTGCAAGGTTATCGGAATTAAATAAATTGATATTAGCACCAATCGCAGCACCTAAACCGGCACCTGCTATCATTGCAACGGAATTTTCAGCGGCAACCCTATCTTTTGCTTCAAGATTTAATGCATTTGTTACGTTTAAGGTTTTTGATTTAGCATCAACATAAGAATATGTTGTTGAATTAAGTACATTATCAAGAGCATTAGCTGATAAACTTGCACCTTCACCGGCAAAACCAAATCCCATATTAACGTTGTTAAGCCATCTGTCCGAATAAGCATTAACTGAAAGAGAATCTATCTCTTCGGAAGATGTATTATCAACATACGATTTAACAGTGTTTGCATAAGTATTTTTAATAAGGTTGACAGAAGCAGAAACACCTTGAGCTGCAGCTCCTATTACAACTGCTCCATTCGTTAATTCGTCTTTTTTATCTTTGTTTGTATTAATTGTAATATCTCCGGCTCTTTGTATATCGGAGTTTTTGATACCTGCTGTAACAGTAGAATCAATATCATTCAATATAAGGTTAACAATTAAACTTGCACCTTGTGCTGCGAAAGCAAGTGAGCCCAGCCAGTTCTCCGAATTTATAATTGAATTTGCATCAATATCTATTGTTTTAGCAGTATCTATTACTGAATTATCAATATACGAATTTACTTTATTTGTATAAACATTCTTTATTGCATTACCTATACCGGAAAGCCCCTGACCTGCACCTGCAATACCAACGGAAATATCAAGTGTCCCTAATTTGCTTTGTGCATCCATATCAATAGCAGCCTCTCTGATATTTGCATTCGCAATTACAGATTCTGTTGTCATATCATAATTATTAATTGTAGGAGATACAGAAAGTGCCAAATTACCGGCACCTCCTGCCGTTACAATAATGTGGCTGGAATTTATATCTTCATTTGAATTAATACTGATTTTTTGAGCGCTTATTGCATTTTCTGATGATAAATTATCTATTTTAGCAATGGTCTTATCAGTTATATTATTTAAAACAACATTGGCATTAATAACGCCTTTACCGGCTCCTGAGCCTGCAACTAAAATTTCATAACTATCTTTAATATTGTTTGCAAGCATTTCTATAGAATTATCTATTGATAATTTAGAGCCTCCTGTAATTAAAGCTTTTGTTGTAGAATTATCTCTTGTGTAAATAGCTTGCAAGCCGGCAGCAGCTTTACTTGAAGCGGCAATTGAACCTGCAATAATATTTTTTACCGAATAATCTTTAGCTATAACACTTAAATCATCCGATACAATTTTAGAATTATTAATTTCAGCTGTTATGGTATTTTCTATAACCTTACCTATACCTGCACCTGCTGTTGATACAGTTGAACCAATTGCTATATCATAAAACATATTCCAATTTTTAAAATCACTGCCTAATTTTAAATCGTCATATTCACCATTGGAATTTTTCTTAAGCATTTTTTCTTTATATTCATCTGTTGTAACGTCGTCTCTTGTATATCCGCCTTCTGAATTTTGAGTTCCGCCTAATGAATTAACTGAATTTGCAAGAACTTCAACTTCGCCACCCGATTTTATTTCAGCATCTTTTATTATTGCTTCAACTGTTTTATCAATCTTATCAACATTAACGGAAGCTGCTAAATTAAATATCGTATCGGCACTTGCAATTGCAACAGTACCGCCTCTGGAATAAAGGGTTGTTTCATCGTATGCAACTACTTTTAAATCGTTTATATTTGTAGCTTCATCATCTTCTTCATCAACACCGATAAGACCTGATGCATATGATTTTACTGAATTATCTATAACATTTATGCCAACATTTGCATTACCCATTAATATTTGCTCATTTGTTGCAACAGAAAGACCAACAGGAATTACATTTGTCTTTTCTGTTGAGGTAGCAGCAACTTTAACATCTTTTGCTTTTAAAATTTTTGAATTCTTATCTATTTCTGATGTAATATCATTTCTGAATACATCAACAACAACATTTCCGTTAACACCAACACCTGTTTTAGCAGTCGTAACATCAAAAGTACCTGCAACATCCAGAGTATCACTCTTTGAATTTGCTTTAACTTCAATGTCATCACTTGCTGTTATTGATGAATTAATTACCTTTGAGTTTATGGTATCGTGGATGTAATCAACATTAACAGCACCCGCCAAGGAGAATGCTCCGCCGTCTGTTCCTGAAACAATAGCACCTGCAATAGCCCAATCACTCATATTATTATCAGCATCTGCAAACATTGTATATTTACCGATATCACTAAACGTTGAATCTTTAATATATGCTGAAATTGTATTTTTAATATTATTATAATTAAATGCAGCACCTGCTGATACACCATTTTGAGCACCGTATACAAGAGAACCTCCGCCTACTATGTTATATATATCAACATCACTTTTTGCATTAATACTTGTTTCTATATTACCTGATTTACCTTCAGCCATTCCAATGGTTGAATTATTAATATATGCTTCAATCGTAGGTTTTAAAGTATTAGCAGAAGCACTTCCGCCAACTGCAGCTTGGAAACCTTTACCTTCTGCAGCTGTATTAACAGCAGCACCTGCACCTATTGCAATATTAAGCATCCAGTTTTTGTTCGCGGAATCCAGTATTAGTTTTGGAGTATTTCCTGTAAATTCGACCGTAGAACCGTCAATATATGATTTAACACTGTTTGTAGTATTATTGTTATTATCTTTTTTATCTTCTTGCATATAAACATTGACTGCAGCGCCGGCTCCGACTTTTTTAGATTTGCCGACAGTTCCGCCTATGGTTATACTTCCTGATTCTTTATCAGCATTAACTTTTAAATTATTTCCAACTGTAATATCAGAATTAACAATTGAAGCTTCTACCATTGTTTTATCCGTAGTAACATCAACGGCACCAGCCAAAGACATTGAAAATTGGCCTTGTAATGCAGCCAAATCATTACCAACAGGATTTCTCATATATTCATCTTCGTTGTCAAATAAATTACCAAAAATATTTTCATCATCATCTTGGGCATTATTTGCATCATTTTGAACATTTTCAACTTCTGCTTCTTTTTCTGTAACTCCGCCTGAGAAAGCTGCTGCAATTTCAATACTGAGTTTTTGGTTATAAGTCTCGGCATTAACAGTTAAATCATTTGTTGCTTCAACATCTGAATTATTAATTGTCGCTTTAATTGCTCTATCTATTTCAGTTACATTGACACTCGCACCGACTGCAACACCGGCTGAATTTTCTTGAACAGTATTATCAACTTCTTCATATTGAGAAGTCCAAGCACCTTGAAGAACAATATTTGTAATTTCATCTTTAGCTTCTCTTATATATTTTGCATCACCTACAGCTGTTGGATTTTGCTCTTTCCATTTTACCTGATTTGTATCATCATCTCTTTCAATTTTACCTGCAGTAGTTTTAATATGTGCTTTACCTGCATCTACTGATATATTTTTAGCTTTTATGGATTTATCATTACCTTTAACATCTATTATTTGGGCAGTTGTTTCTCCTTTAATTTTTTGAATATGTATAGAACCATCCACACCTAATGCTTCTGATTTGGCACCGGTCATAACAACATTAAAGTATGATTGTTCATTTGCGGAAGCAATATTTATACTTCCTTTTTCCGCATCAACAGAGGAATTTTCAATTTTTGCAATTGCATTGTTTGTATAATTATCCCATGCAAAATTTGCACCCAAACCAAACTTTCCACCGTCAACAGTAGGTTCATACTCCCAATCATTCTGCCCTACTATTTTATAGTTAATTGTCTTAATAAGAATATCAAAAAGCCCTAAACCGTTATAACCTATAACGGAATTAACCGAATTAACAGTAAGCGCACCTTCGGGAGCATTATTTTCTGCCGGATTTATTGTTATACTTGAATCATTTTCAATGCTTGCTGTTGTATTATTATTAACTTCATTATAGACAGCAGAAGCTGAAGCAGATGCATTTTTTCCAATAGAATTAGATTGTACAAGGTTATTAAAAAATCCAGAAAGTCTAAATTTAGGTTTTAAATCAGAATATGTATCTTTGATATTTTGTTCTGCAAGCCCTGTTATTTCAAAAGCAGGAGCATCACTATCCACTTTCGGATGTTCCCAACCGGCATCCCATTTCCCGTTTGCTTCTGATGCAAATTGTCCGCCTATATACAAACCGTCAAAGCCTTTAATCTTAAATGGGAATTTCATACCAAATGTAAGTTTACCGACATTCATAGGTAATTCTGTTGTAGCATCAACATTTACATTATCGGCTTCTATTTCAGTAGCACTGACTATAGCATTTGTTGTATTATTTTGGTCATTCCAAATAAAAGATACTGAAACACCATATTTACCTTCACCTTGAGTATCGGTTGTTGCAGCATTAGAAAGTAAATCAACAGTGTTAGCCTGAACTGTAACATCACCTGCTTCAATTTTTGAATTTTCTATCTTTGCATTGGTATTATTAACTGTTTTACTTAATACAACAGCGCCCCCAACTTCTCCTGTAGCAGATTGTGTTGCTGTAACTGAAGTTTTCCCTTTTAATTTATCAAATAAATTATGATTAAAATACTTATTATGTTTATCTTTTATATAATCTCTGGCTTTTTGGTCTTTTACATCCGGCGGTTTAACCATTTTATCATCTACTGTTGCATCAGCGGCATTACTTGTTATATGCAAACTCTGTGCAATAACCGTAGTATCTTCTTCTGTTTTAACTTCGCTGTCTTTTATGATAGCAGAAACATCATTTTTACTAAAATTCATTATTGCAACAGCAGAAACTGCAGAGTTCCCATGTTGATCTGTACCTTGTTGATCCTTTGTACCTGCAATTGCAGTCATTCCAATTTCAGCTTCACTATTGGAAAGGTTAGTTGCTAATATGCTTAAATTTTTGGCATTAACTTTTGATGAAAGAATTTGTGCTTCTGTTGTTGTTTTAACGGTATTGTTCAAAATCATACCAATATAAGCATCTTCTA
Organism: Candidatus Gastranaerophilales bacterium; assembly: GCA_016282705.1. GTDB lineage: Bacteria > Cyanobacteriota > Vampirovibrionia > Gastranaerophilales > Gastranaerophilaceae > Avigastranaerophilus. The sequence continues at coordinate 23,125 of JAEELO010000089.1, forward strand.
ATTTTATAGACATCAAACTGTCATTAGTGATATTAACTGAATTTTCATTTGTTGAAACAGCAGTTACATCAATATCACCATTTGTAACATTCAGAGTTGAATCTTTAACAATTGCTTTTGATTCTGTTTCTGTACCTACACCATACAAACCTACAGGAAGGAAGAATGCTAACACTCTGTTATTTGCATCAAGACTTGATGATGCATCTGTTGAAATTTCTATATTCTTGGCATTTTCAGCAACAGCATTAATTGTTGAATTTTCAATATTTACCGTTGCGGCAGTTCTAGCACCTTCAAAACCATCATAAGTATCCCATCTGAAAAATTCATCAATTTTTGATTCGTCACTTGTGAAAAATTTTATAAGAGTTGGTGTTAAAAAATTGGCATTTTCACTGGTTTCAGAAGATGACTCAGCATGAATATAAACGGAATTGTCTTTTAAAGGATTTTGGCTGCTGTCAGGCAATGTTGCAGCTTGGGCTTTTAATGCATTAATTGTTGAATTTTTAATTGTAACACCAGCATCAGCTTTACCCGCTACTCCCCATAGAGAAGTCAACGAAGTCATATCCGAATCAAAAGTTAATATCAAATCTCTCAATGTATTACCTATAAATTCAATATCTTCAAGAGGATTTGCCATATCAAATTCTTTTTTCTGCGTTGCTTTCGCTGTAATAGAAACCGTATCGCCGGTTATAGTTGAATCCTCAACATTAACTTTGGCTTCCGCTAAATCTATTCTTTCCTGACGTTCAACTTTTGCGGTTGAAGATATATCTATCTCATTTGCGCCAATATCGGCTTTTTTGATATCAATATTTGACTTTAAATGATAACCTTCATTAACATCGCCAAACCCAGATTCTTTATTGGCTACAATCTTGATTTTTCCGTTAGAAAGAGCAAAAGAATCAGCATTGGTAATATTATTGGAAACTAAACTGTTAAAAGTACTTTCCGCAGAACTCAAATCTGTAAAAGTTTCATTTCCCGTATAGCCTGCAATAATACCTACTCTGTTTGTTCCGTCACCGATTTTTATATCACTTCCGTATAAATTAACCTCTTCTCTTGCTATAATTTTGCCGTTTACAACAATATTACCTTTGGAATCGGTAATTAAGTTTTTATAATTGTCAGCATTGTGTTCATAAGATGATAAAGCTCCGCCTTCATAGGCATCTTTAAAATCGTCGAACTTACCTTGCGACGGAGTAAGAACAGATAAGGAACCTACATTTAATAAGCCTGATGCACCTATTACCATTCCGTTTGGTGATACAAATATTGCGTGACCGTTGTAGAAGGAATTGCCTTTCATTGTATTAACTATACCGTTAATGTTAATTTGATTATCTACAAGGTTTACGAACTTGGAGTAGTTATCTTTAAATTTAAGATTGGCAATATCGCCTTGGTCAAGATTGAATTTATTATATTGTCTGAATCCCGTGCTTCCTGATACTTTTGCCGCCTCAATATTATATGTATTTCCAGTTGGTGTTATTCCGGTTATCTCAGATGCAAATACATTCACAGGCATTGTCAAAAAAATTGTATTTGCGCACAAAATTGACGCAATCAATTTTTTCTTACAAGAATTTATATCAATCATACTAATATTCCGATTCTACTCCACTGTACAGTCACTTTATTTTAACATACAAAAAAAATATATTTTTTATTGTGAAACCCTTCACCGGTATGATTTTTACAATTTTTTACATCAATAATAGTTATTGAAAAAATGATAAATTTTATGATATTATTTTTTCAAGTTGAGGAATTATGAAAAAGAAATTTTTATTAGGTTTATTATTCTGTTTTTGCGCTCAAATACCTTCATTCGCTGATTTTGACATATCTCCAGGGGTTTTACCTCAGGCAGGGACAATTAATACCCACGATTTGCAAACTTTAAGAAAATTTGAAGCAGAGCATCAAATTCAACAGGACTATGCAAAACACAAACAAACCATAAAAGAAAAAAAAGAACTAACAAAAGAAAAAAAAGAAAAAGTAAAAGTTGAAAAAGCAAAAATAGAAGAATATGCAACCAAAGGTGTTTATGTTGAAAATATTGAAGTAACACCATCTCAAATTTTAACTGTATATGAAATCGAAAATATTATTGATGATTACACAAAAACAAATATAAAGCAGGAACAATTACAGGAAATTGTTAATAAAATAAATAAACTTTACCTAAAAAAAGGATTTGTTACAGCAAGAGCTTTCGTTCCGGAACAAACAATAGAAAACGGAATTATAAAAATTGAACTTGTAGAAGGCAAGGTCGGTAATATAGAAATTACCGGTAACAAATGGACCAGAACAAAGTATATAGAAGACAGGCTTGGACTTAATAAAGGCGATATTTTTAATATTCAGCAATATGAACAGGATTTAATGATATTCAATCGTTATAATGATAATGTTAGTTTAACGACCACCTTAAGCCCAGGACAGGAGAAACTCGGAACAACTGATATAGAAGTACAAGCACATGAAAAACTTCCATTTCATCTCACTGTTCTAATGGATAATGCAGGTCGCTCAACAATCGGTAAATATCGCGGCGGTTTAATGCTGCAAGATGACAGTTTATTCGGGTTCAGAGATAAATTAACGGTTGGCGCATATGCAAACAGATATTCGGTTACTCCGTTTGCGGATTATAATATTCCCGTTAATAAAAAAGATGGCAGAATAGGTGCATCTTTTTCATCAAGTAACTCAAAAATAGGTCACGGTCCATATGAAATGTTTAATATCAGAAGCCGTTCATTAAACTATTCATTGTATTATACTCAACCTATTTACAGAAGACCTTGGACTGAATTATCCAGTACAACTTCTATCAGTTACAAAAAAGCTGCAACAAGTTTTGACCACAAAGATATAACAAGAGATAACATTACAAGCGCACAAACAGGTTTAAACTTCAGATATGATACCGCAAAAGGTATATGGTATTTAAACCAAAACGTAAGTTATGCATTTCCCATTTTAGACAGAGATTCAAATTACTTAAAAATAGATGGCGGACTGTTAAGATTACACGATTTCGGGCACGGATTTATTGGAACATTAAGGGGAAATTACCAGTTTATTCCAAATAAAAGAGTAGTTCCTTATGTTGACCAATTTATGGCAGGCGGTGTTGCAACGGCAAGAGGTTATTCAGAAGGTCTTTTAGTAGGCAGAGACGGTTACCTTGTAAGCACGGAATTACAATTCCCGATTGGACCGAGAACAATAAAAAGCAGAGACAAATCCAAAGAAATACCGTTTTCCGGTACTTTCTTAAAAGGGTTTGTATTTGCGGATCATGCAGGTGTATTCCCGTATAAAGGCTCAGGGGAAGGTTCAAGAGGATACGACCGTAACGATTTCCTTATGAGTTTAGGCTGCGGGTTAAAAATAAATTTGCCTAAGGATATTTCGGTAAGGCTTTCCTGGGGATTCCCTCTTATGAATAATGACCACGAAGAAGTTAATAAATGGGGAAGATTTCATTTTGAACTAGCCTTAACACCTGACTTTGACTACTTCTTAAGCAAAAGAAAACCAAAGAAAGGTGTTGAAAGAGTTAAACTTGAGGACGGAACAAAAGTTGTAAGCACTGTCACAACCCCTGTTAAAAAAACTTATATTAAACCTAAAAATGTTTCTAAAATATAATTTTTAAATAAATATTTAAAAACAAAAAGGACGTAATTATGAAAAAATATATAATATTATGCTTTTTATTAATATTTCCTGTAAGTGCATTTGCTTGGGAAACATTTATGGATAAATGCATAAAATCCTGGATTGGTTACCCATTAGACTCTGTAATTAAAAAGTGGGGATATCCCGAATACGAAAAAAATATTGCAGGCAAAAAATTATACGTATGGGAAACATATGATTATGATGCGGAAGTTATTGAGGGTACAGGAATGACCATTTCAACTACTGACAGAAAAGGAAGAGAAACTTCTTTTACAACAGGCGGTCAATTAAAAGTGGAATTTTGCAGAAAAATGCTTGATGTAGATAATAATAATATTGTTCTGGGCGGTCACTATGAAGGTAACGATTGTCCTAAATTTTATGTTTTAGGTAAAAAATTTGTAAATCCTCAAAATGATCCTTGGGCAAAAAAATAAAATCTTATAGATTTAATCTGTTGCTATAATCAGTTTATATTATTTTTGTATTTCAGCTCCTTGAGCATAAACAATGAAATCCGCCTGGGGTCTTATTTTTTTAATATCAACTTTTTCATCTTTATCAGTATAATATACAGAAGATAAAATTTCTCTTTGTTTTCTGGGCATAGAAATATTGCTGTATTTTTCTATTGTTGAATTTGGATTATAATCTTTTGAATTAACAATTGCACGATAAACTGCTTCGTCCGCAAAGAAACAGCGTCCGCTGTCTTTTTGAGAATCTAAAACTCTTGCACGATATTCATGATTTGCTATTTTTCTTACTATAACATTTCTATATTGTCCGTTAAAAGATACAGGTGAAAGTTTACTTACTTGCATATTTTCTCCTTAATTATAAACTTATCGAATATAAAATTTGTAATTAATACTTTTGCTACATGATAAATTTCTTATGGGGAATTATTTACAATGTTTTATAAGTTATTAGCTAAAACACAGTATTATTTGTATTTTTTATTTTAAATAATCTGATAAATCTATATTATCTGTATCAATAGAAGTTACCGGAATTTTTATTGTTGTTCCTAAACATATCCATTGATTATTTCTTGCTGAAACAAAAGTATTATATTTGTGAAGTTCCCCATCTTTTATATCAAATAATTTTTCTATATAATCAACAGGAACAAAATTCCCTTCAAATTTCTTTGCCAAGTCAGGATTTTCATTTTCTTCTTTTAATGAAATATATACTGTTTCGCCGTCACTATAAACATCAGCAATTGCTTCTTGCTCTTTTTGTTTTTTAATAAGAGCATCTAGCTCTTTACTTATATTGTAATATTCAGATGAATATGGTTCAGCCTTATATAATTTCTGAGTTTTTTCATCTATTACATCACTCATATAATCATATTGCGTAGGAATTTTAAGACTGTTCACTTCCGATAAATCTTCATCCGAATAAATACCGTTACTGTATCTTATAACATCTTCATCAATGTTATATGTATTGGCAATATCTGAAATATCATTCTCTTTGGAATCAAAATCAACTACGGCAGAAGACACCTCAGGTTCATAGTCCAACATATCTTTGCCTTCTTTTAAACCAAGAGCACTTAATGCTGTCATTATAATTGCCATTACAATTCTTGTAATTTTTTTAGCTTTTTCTATTACTGATTTTTCACTGGATTTTGCTGTTTCTTTTTCATTTTGTGTATTTTTTTGTTCTTTTATCTTTTTATTTTTTGTTGATGTTTTTTCTGTTTCGCTTGATTCATTTGTTTCAGAAGAAACAAACTCATCCTCTTGAATTTGAGGAGTCATAACAAGTTTTTCTTTATTAGGATTTATTACAATTTTATAGTTTTGCGGAACAGATACTTTTACTTGTTCATCATTATTCCTTACTATATTATTTTTTTTTTGTTTTTTTGCGCCGGAGAAAGAAATTAAAGATACATTATTCATTTTAATAAAACCTCTTTTTGAAGGGATAAAAAAATCAAAATAAAAATTTTTGCTAAATTACAAATTCATTAAGTTACTCTTGTATATCCGAACCCGAAGCATAAACTATATAATCTGCACGGGGTCTGACTTGTTTAATATCTACTTTTTCATTTTCGTCAGTATAATATACGGAAGTTAAAACTTCTCTTTGTTTTCTATTCATAGCAATATTGCTATATTTTTTAATCGTTGAATCGGGCTTAAAATCATTTGAATTTACAATTGCACGATATATTGCTTCATCAGCAAATAAGCAGCGTCCGCTGTCTTTTTGAGAATCTAAAACTCTTGCACGATATTCATGATTTGCTATTCTTCTTAATTTAACATTTCTATATTGTCCGTTAAAAGATACAGGTGAAAGTTTACTAACTTGCATATTCTCTCCTTAATTATAAACTTACCAAGTATAAAAATTGTAATTACAATTTTTGCTACATGAAAAATTTCTTATAACAAATTATTTACAATGTTTCATAAAATCACTTTATAGTGAGGAACTAAAGAGATGCAGGTCAGTAGGTATGGTGCAAACAGAAACATTTTGCACTTTTAATAATTTCTAATAATAGTACCTTTTTTGGAAAAAATATTAGATATAGAAATGTAGGTCAGACACTGCCTAACACAATAAAATAATAAAAAAGAGAGCTAAGATTTTGTTTAATCTTAACTCTCTTCTCAAACTTGAATCCGGCAGCGAAATTCCGTAGAGTGGAGTTGAGGCTTTAGCCGAACGAACTCGATTATGTGAGGGCAAACTGAACGACAGGACGAAGTCCGTAGTGAAGTACTTGCCCGAGAGAAAGGAATTTCAAGATAAAATAAAAAAAGAGATGAACTGATTTCTCCATCCATCTCTTCTTCTA
>JAEELO010000090.1 GCA_016282705.1 Candidatus Gastranaerophilales bacterium
GTTTCGGATAAGCCTGTTGCAATTTCTACAACAGAGGATATGCGTAATAAGTTAGATGATTTATTAAATATTGCGGATAAAGTAATGCTTGCGCTTGAAATTGCTGAAATGGCAACCTTAGAAGAAAATTCTGACGTAAAAGAATATATAAAGAAAATTACGGCTGAATATAAAATTCATAAAAATGAAATTGATGAGCAAATTAAGAAATATGCAATCGGTTGGGATATTAACAGACTTGTTAAAATGGACAAGGACATACTTAGAATTGCAATATGTGAATTGTTGTTTGTAAAAAAAGCTCCGTTAAAAGTAGTTATAGATGAAGCTTTAGAGCTTGCTAAAAAATATTCTACGGATGATTCCGCTTCTTTTATAAACGGAATTTTAGGCAAGGTTGTATTAGAAAATAACTTAAAATAATCGGAAATAAAAATGTTTGATTTTTTTAAAAAGAAAGACAGTGATACACCTTCTGAAGCTGAAGAAAAGAAATCTTTTTGGCATTTTTCATTTGACGGATTAAAGAAAACCATATCAAACACAACTCAAAATCTTGTCGATAATGTAGTGGCGAGTGTTGAAGAGGAAGAAGAATTTGATGATTTTATCCTTGACGATATGGAAGACTTATTAATAAAAGCGGATTTGGGTGTTACTTTGGCATCTTCCATTACGGATAAACTTCGTAAACAAACGAAGGTAAAACCGTCGCAAATCAAGCAGTTTTTAAAGGAAGAATTTGCTCAAATATTAGATAGCGCCGGTTCTTCAGACTTGAAACTAAATGAAACGGGTTTAAGTATATTTTTTATAACGGGTGTCAACGGAGCAGGAAAAACAACTCTGATTGCCAAATTGGCAAATAAATTCAGATTATCCGGTAAAAAAGTTTTACTTGCCGCAGGCGACACTTTTAGAGCGGCAGCAGAAGAACAGCTTGATATTTGGGCTCAAAGAGCACAGGTTGATATTTACAGAAAAGACGGTATTGATGCGGCTGCAGTTGTTTATGATGCGATTAAGAAAGCTCAAAATGAAGGTTATGAAATCCTTTTAATTGATACGGCAGGAAGATTGCATAATAAAAAGAACCTTATGGAAGAATTAAATAAGGTTAAATCGGTTATCGATAAACTTGCTCCCGATTGTTTAACAGAAAGTATGCTCGTACTTGATGCCAATACTGGTCAAAACGGATTAAGTCAGGCAAAATTATTCTCCGAATGCGTAAATTTAACCTCTGTTGCACTGACAAAGCTGGATGGAAGTGCAAAAGGCGGTATAATTATCGCAATAGCAAAAGAGTTTAATCTGCCCGTTAAACTTATAGGCGTCGGCGAAAAACTTGATGATTTAAAGTTATTCAATCCGACAGACTTTTTAAATGCCCTGTTTGAGAAATAAGAGATTAGTATAAATAATCAAATTCAAGATGCCCGATTTTTACGACATCGCCTTCTTGAACGCCTGCTTCTTTCAGCGCATCAAAAACGCCCATAGATTTTAATATATTTTGAAATCTGTATAATTGCTCTGTATTTCTTCCGTCAGTTACGTTTGCAAGCCTGAATATTTTTCCGCCTTCAACTACAAACGTATGTTTATCTACTTTGTATATCTGATAATCACTGTCGTCGTTATCCGTTGCACCGTCATCTTCTTCAACTTCAACTTCTATAATCGGTTTCGGTATTTCATCAACTTTTTGCTCGACAAAATACATAAATTGTTTTAGATTTTCGCCTGTAGCTGCGGAAATTAAGAAAACATCATCTGCCAGTTTTTTAAATTCATTATAGTATTTTTGTTTTGTTTCTTCGTCAACCGCATCAATTTTATTTAAAGCGATAACTTGGTATACCTTAGAAAGTTGTTCCGAGTGCTTTTTTAATTCTTCATTAATGATTTTGTAGTTTTCAACAGGGTTTTCTTTTGTTAAATCTACAAGATGTATTAAGAAACGGCATCTTTCAACGTGTCTTAAAAATTCATGACCAAGCCCTATACCTTCAGATGCACCTTCTATCAATCCGGGGATATCTGCAAGTACATATCCGTCACCCGAGTCTTTTTTTACTACTCCGAGATTTGGAACTAATGTTGTAAACGGATAATCAGCAATTTTAGGTTTCGCCGAGCTTACTGCACTTATCAGTGTCGATTTCCCTGCATTTGGCATACCTAATAAACCGACATCGGCTATAAGTTTTAATTCGAGTTCAAGAGTTCTTTCTATACCGTTCTCACCGGGTTCGCAGAATTGAGGAGCTCTTTTCTGTGCTGTAGCAAAGCACGCATTACCCCTGCCTCCTCTGCCGCCTTTGGCAATAAGGACAATTTGACCGTCCGTATTTAAGTCTGCAATAATTTTTCCTGTTGATATGTCTTTTACAATTGTACCGACGGGAACTTTAACAAATAAATCTTTGCCGCATTTTCCGTGCTGAGTTTTTATATAGCCATTCTCTCCGTTTTCTGCTTTAAATACGGATTGAAATTTAAAATCCATAAGGGTAGTCATATCTTCAGTCGCAACGAAATAGACGTCACCGCCTCTGCCTCCGTTACCGCCTGCCGGCCCGCCTTTATCAACATATTTTTCCCTTCTCCAGGCAACTATACCGTTTCCGCCTTTACCTGAAAGGATTTTAATTCTTGCCTTATCTAAAAACATTCCGTTTCTTTCTATATATTAATTATAATTATAGAATAAACATAGAAATTTTGATTAAATTTGAACCACAGACAAAAATTTGTGTCAGGCATTGCCTGAAAATTATATTTTAACTTTATTTTCTTTTAACAGTTCTTCAAGTATTACACAGCTGTCATTTACCATTGAACAGCAATGATGCTTTCTCTCGGGAGAATGAAAATCCTTAAAGCCTGCAGATAACACCTTACAACAATTTACTTTATATTTTTGCGAAAACTTTTCATTATATTGCTTCGCCATTGCTCTTGCCTGCATTCCGTCACGTTCATCATTTTTACCGAAATTTGAACCTATAACAAGCATTGCACCCGCAACAGCACCGCATAAACATCTTACTCCCATGCCTCCCGAAAAAGGTGTTGCACTGCTTAATAACTCTTTTGGGGCATATCCTTTATCTATTGCAGCTTGTACAACCGATTCCGAACAAGAATAACCTTTTAAAAAATAATCAACAGCTATTTTTTCCATACGTACCTCCTAATTTATAAAAATTATACTACAAATTTCTTTATAAATCCCTTTTACCACTTGAAATTACATGAAAAATATGTTACAATTGTAGTATAAGGAACATTAATAATGTACGCAGAAGCACTGGCAAAACGTAGAATATTCTGTTCCGAGAAAATGGTCTTAAAGCTGGGTTTGGTGATAATGGCATTAGGGATTTTCTCAGGGCAGGGTATGCCGATTGCGGAATACGGAACCGGTGGACTTCTTGAAGGATATGTACAACGGAATATTATGGTAAAAGAGCAATCTAACGATGCTCTTTTTTTATTGAAAAATAAATGGAAAAACGAATTAAAACATAAATACGGAAATGACGTTAAATTTTTGGCTGATGGTGTTGCATATGTACCTATTGTAAGGTACATAAACGGCAGAAAAACAAAAATAAATGTTGCGGAAATAAATAGAAAAATAAATCCGGATATAGAAATTATCCCGCAATTAAGTTCATATAAAATGCATTCAAAATCGAAAATTTGGAATATCGCCGAAAAAAATGCACTTCTTGCTGTAAATGGAACATATTTTAAGCAGGATACAGGAACTCCTTTAGGTACATTGGTTATAAACGGAGAAATAATATCCGGCCCTATATATGAAAGAGCTGCATTAGGCATAAGTGAAAACGAATTTAAAACCGCAAGATTATCCTTTGAAGGTGAATTAAAGGGTGCAAATAAAACAATAAAATTGCACAATATAAACCAGCCGAGAATGATGGCATCAAACGCACTTATATATACTGCAAAATGGGGAAATAAAACACCTGCAACATCAAAACCTTCAATTCATATTGCAATAAGAAACAACAGGATAATTGAAAAATCATATCAGTCCGTTTCAATACCGTATGACGGTCTTGCAATCAGTGCACCGGTTATAGCTCTTCAAGATTTTAATATTGGAGAAGAAGTTGAAATAAACTATTCACTTGCTCCGAATTGGGAAAATGTTGAAAACATAATAAGCGGCGGACCGTATTTATTAAAAGAAGGTTTAATGCACGTAGATACCATTGATGAACATTTAGTTCCCATAAGCGGAAGAAATCCAAGAACTGCAATAGGATACACCCAAAATAATGTAATGATATTGGTTACCGTAGACGGAAGAAAAGAGGGCAGCAGCGGAGTAACACTTATAGAACTTGCTAAATTAATGCAAGATCTTGGCTGTTACGAAGCAATTAATTTAGACGGCGGCAGTTCAACCGTAATGTATGAAAACGGAAAAATACACTCCGGAAGCAACATTACTAATTCCGTTTCAATAAGTAATGCTCTTGTTGTAAGAATGAAAGCTTAATTATAAATCTTCATCTTCGAATCCAGGAGAGCGGGTAGGCAGTTTTTTATAACCCGGATTTGTATATACTGCTTTTTTTATATATTTATTTGTATAATCACCTTTTTCAAACAGCTTTTTCAGCATATTTTCTCTTGCTACAAGCGAAGAAGTATTGTTTATTACGGAAGGATTTTTTTCTGCTAATTTCATCCAAGTTGCAGCTTCCAATGTCCAAGCATAAGTTTCTTCGTTCAAAGATGCAAATTCATCCTGATGAATAGCTTCATGTGCAAGTACTGCAGCTATTGCTTCAGGCGGAGCGCCTCTATGCTTTTCATTAAGATATATGTATAATCTGCCTTTTTTCTTCCACCCCAGAGCATCAAAAGATTCATATTCGGGGTTTATTTCCGCAATATTTTTAAATTCTATTTTAAAAGGTTTTTCCGTTAAATTATTACCCATTAATGCATTATAGGAATATTTTGAAATATTGACGCTGTTCATTAACTCCATTGCCTGCATAACAACACCGTCTTTTGTTACTTTTTTATATATTTTTGAATATGCTTCCGTATCAAATTCAGGCTTGTTAACACTCATCCCTTGAGCCACTTCCGATGGCTTCAATTTGCTTTCATCCAGCCCCGGTTTGGAATATGAATTATTCTGCACAAACAGTAAAAAAAGAACAATTAATAATATTATTTTTTTTCGCATTTCTTCTAACTCTTCTTAATCTCTTATTATAATATTATGAACTATTTATTTTTTAAGGACAAATTTTTATTAATCAATATAGAAAGAATTCTCTATAAATAAAGCATTTTAGATATTTTATAAATTTTGTAAACTTTTTTTGGTTATAAAAGTATACATAATATATCTAATTATTTGAAATCATGGTCTTTTTAGTATATTGTAAAAATGTAGATACGGGTGGTTTTAGATTTATCTTAATAAACCTTGAGGATATGAAAGAGAACAATATGGAACAGTTTTCTAATGATATGTATGTTATAGATTTAGGGCATGTAAATACTACTCCTGAAATTATATTTGAATTAAGTTCTATTCTTGAAAAAGAAGAAGTAAAAAACAGACGAATTTGTTTAAAACTCGGAAATGTAGATTTAAATCAGGCTCAGCTTTTAAGCATTAAGTCATTAATTAACGGAATAGATTCTACTCTTTCTTCAATTGATACAAAATCGGTAGAAACGGAAAAAGTGGCATTATCATTAGGTATTATTGTATCAAATGTTTCAGCCGAAAATGCATTGGAGGTATCTCCTACAATGCCGTATAAAACAGCAGAAGAGTTTAAAGAAGAACAAAAAGAAGAAGAAAATCAACCGGCGATACATGAAGAAGATGACAGCTACAGTATTGTAGAAGAAACTGATTTGGCATCTAATCCTGCTGAAGCAAATGAAATTACAGAGCCTGTTCAGGAAAACACTGTTAACAACGAAGAAAATGCTATTAATGAACAGGAAAATATAGAAGAAGAGCCTGCCGTAAGGACACAAAATGTTGAAACGACAGAACCTCAAGCAGAAGTTCAAGAACAGTCAAAAGAAGATGTACAGGACGAATTAGATGTTATTTTTGGTTCAAATCCCGTACAGCAAAATATTTTTAATATGGAACAGCCGAAAGGACAGTACGAAGAAAGAGAAGAACTTTCTGATATAGTTGTTCCGGAGCAGGAATATACAAAAGAAGATATTGAACTTGAAACATTCCCGACAAAATACATAAAACAAACATTACGTTCAGGACAGGTAATAAATTATGAAGGTAATGTTGTAATTATAGGTGATTGTCATCCGGGATGCGAAGTTACCGCATTCGGAGATATAACAGTTTGGGGTGTATTAAGCGGTATTGCACATGCCGGTTCGGGCGGTAATCAAAAAGCCAGAGTACGGGCATTAAAGATGAATGCAATACAGTTAAGAATTGCTAATTGTTATTCAAGAAGACCTGATTCTTTGAATACGGTTTATATAGAAAAAACCGATTCTTTCACACCGGAAGAAGCAAGAATAATAAACGGTGACATTGTAGTATTTAAAATGAATGATTAAGGAGCGGATTAGATGGCAGGGAGAGTAATAGTTATCACATCCGGTAAAGGCGGTGTAGGCAAAACTACGACGAGCGCCAATATCGGCAGTGCACTTGCTAAAAGCGGACATAGTGTTGTCCTTATTGATACGGATACGGGTCTTAGAAATTTAGACCTTCTACTTGGATTAGAAAACAGAATTGTTTATACACTTGTTGATGTTGTGGAAGAACGCTGCAAGTTGAAACAAGCATTGGTAAAAGATAAGAAAAATCCAAATCTTTGTATGATAGCAGCAGCTCAAACCCGTGATAAATCTTCAGTAAATGCGGAACAATTAAAGAAAATAACCGATAAATTAAAGAAAGATTACGATTTTGTTATTGTTGACTGTCCTGCAGGAATTGAACAAGGTTTCCAAACTGCAATTGCAGGCGCAACGGAAGCAATAGTCGTTACAACGCCTGAAGTATCTGCAGTCAGAGATGCGGATAGAATTATAGGACTATTAGAAGCAGCTGAAGGTATTGAAAGCTATAAGCTTTTAATTAATCGTGTAAGACCTGATATGATAAAATCAGATGACATGATGAGTATCGAAGATGTTGAAAATATTCTTTCCTGTCAAAAAATAGGAATAATCCCCGAAGATACCGGTATTATTACCTCGACAAACAAAGGGGAGCCTATTGTATACAATGAAAAAGCCCTTGCAGGAAAAGCATATATAAATGTTGCAAGAAGAATTGTAGGGGAAGACGTTCCGTTCTTGGATATTGATGAACCGAAGAATTTGATTGGAAAATTCAAAAAATTCCTTTCCGGTCTTACAAGGGGAAAGGAGTAAGCCATGAAGACATTATTTGCAGATATATATAATAAAATAAGAGAACTTTTCCAACTGGAAAAATCCGAAAATACAAGTGAATGTGCAACAAACAGACTTCAAGTCATTTTAATGCATGACAGAACTAAATTAGACCCTCTTATTATGAATAAAATGAGAGAAGAACTTATTGATGTATTCTCAAAATATGTAGTTATTGATAAAGAAGAACTTGAAATCGGTTTGAAAAACGAGGGCGATGCGGTTGCTTTGATGTTAAACATCCCTATTGTCAGAGCTAAGACAGAAGAAGAACTTGAAGAAATAAGAAAGAAACTTCAGGAAGAAGAAGAAAAAGTTTCTGATGAAGATGATGATGAAGAAACCGACGACGAAGAAGAAAAAGAAGACGAAGATAAAGAAGACAAAGAAGAATCTGAATCTGAAGAAGAAGCAACAGAAATTGTTGATGGTGAAGTAACTGAAATCATTGAAGAAACAACACCGGTTGCACCGACAGAAAGTGCTGAAGTAATAGTAGAAGCAGAAGAAGAAAAAGAGTAAAAATTAAATATAAATTTTTTAAAGAAGTTCTTAATTTTTAGGAACTTCTTTAATCATTACTATATGGGAATTTTTCTCCCAGCAGTTTATTTTTATGAATTCTGTGTGATAACAATTTTTGAAAATGAAGTTTCTCCAGTTCATCCACACTAAATAAATCGTTTTCTATTTTATATTCATCATCAAATATAATATGTTGTTTATTTTCTAAGTCAGGATAATGAAGATATCTTAAATTATATATAAAAAAATTAGTACGATATTCACCCAGATGAAACCATTTATTTTGAAGATTGATTGTTTTATTTTTATACTGATAGTTTGTTGGAATAATGATATTAGTCATTTCTTTATTTTTTATTGATGTTGTAGCCAATTTTTCTACAATATATGATATAGTTCTTATTTCCTTCCGTTCTTCTATCCAAATTTTTATATTATTTTTATAGTTGCTTAAATTAGTAAATACGATTGCTAAAAATAATATGCTAAATATAATTTGAAAATATATAGCTTTTGTTTTTCTTAAATTGGTATTTAAATAATAACCCAGAATTGAGATTAGATGATATACGGCTATCATTTTATATAGAAAAATCCACTTAGGATAAGAACACAAAAATGTTTTTTCCGTCATATTAAAACAATTGTATCCTAATAAAAATAACATAAAAAAGAATATAATTATTGAAAAAGTATTTATTATTGTATAAATTGATAAATGTTTGTTTGTCTTATATACTGCACAAGATATTATTAATGTAGGAAGAGCACAATATGCATAAGGAATCAAAAAATCGTTTAAATATGCATTTAAAAAATTATGAAATTCATTAATTATATAGCTATAGAAATTATATGCACCATAATCTATATGACTGTCATTAGGGTTAATATAATAAATTATAATAGATATTAAAAAAACAGTATATATTTTTAAAAATTTTCTTTGTGCTGTTATTTCAATATTTTTTCTATTTATAATCAATAATATAAACAGGACTGTTAATGAAAATAAGGTAGGAATATTGATAGGTTCAATACTAATACCCAATAGAAATGTTGAAATTATTAAAAATAACCAATTTTTATCGGTTGGTATCTTTTTGTTAATATAGTAGTAACCAAATATATTAACAAAAATGATATAGTAAATTGTACTACAAGGATATTCCCAGAAAACTGTACTTTGTAATGTTGCAAAATATGCCCATTCGTTGTCAAATATCCAGTTATTATTGAAAAATAACAAAAAACATACCAAAAATAACAGTAAAAAATAAATATTACCAAAATCAAATTTAAAAAGATTTTTTTCTTCCTTAGAATAAATAAAAAAAGAATCCGCCATAATTAAACAGAAAAATATAATAACAACAGCCTTTATTGGCCCGACAACCATAGGAATAAAATCATTAGGATGTATATTGAACAAATATGGAATATGTTCAGATAATAAACTATTAATTGCGGTTGCAATATATCTTCCATGTTCTGGATTAAAGAACTCTCTTCCGTACCCATAAATTAAATCGTGGTCAACCATTACGTTATAATGAAGAGTATATATAATCAACGAAAATGAAATCAATATTAATAATACAAAAATGAATTTAATATAAAACTTAATCGTATCTTGTTGCATGAACTTTAATATAACATATTTAAAAACCCTATGCAAGCACGATTTTGTTACCTGTGAAAGCTCCACAGGTGGGTAAGCGCCTTAACAAATCCGTTTCCTGCTGCGCGGCAGGTCTACTGCATTGTTATCAGAGTCGTCTTTCCCTATTAATCAAGATGTAGGAACAAAATAAATACCTGCATAGAGCATTTATATTATAGCATTATCTTCATCTTTTTTCATTACCGAGTTTATTATTTCTATGGCTTTTTTTATTTGCAAATCTTCGTTGGGCGATTTTATTTCTTTTTGTTGTATTACAATATCAGGCATGATACCTTTATGATAAATGTCTTTCCCGTCAGGAAGGATGTATTTATCAGTTGTCAGCATTAATCCTGTTGAGTTTTGCATCGGAATTACCTGTTGTATAGAATTTTTCCCGTAAGTATGTTCGCCTATTAATACGGCATTAATATTGTCTTTTAATGTACCGGCTAAAATTTCCGCTGCACTTGCAGTCATATTGTTGATTAGTATAACAACAGGTTTGTCTTTAAATATTTTTTCATTATCTGCATAGATTTGATATTTTGCATTAACTCTTGAATTTATACTTACTATTTTATTTTCGTTTAACATTAAATTAGACATCTCTACAGCATTGGAAAGAATACCCCCGTAATTATTTCTTACATCTATAATCAAACCTTTTGCGTCATTTGTTTTAATCAAAATGTTTTTAAAATCTTCAACTGCTCTATCTCCCATAATATTTGAAAGAGTTATAATAGCAATATCATTATCAAGCATTTTGTATTCCATTGTTCCAATTGGAATATCAGTTTTCTTAAGTTTTTTTGTAATGGTTTTATCATTACGTTTTAATGTTAGTTCAACAGTATCTTCTTTACCTGTTTCAATGGATTTTATAATTTCATCCATATCAAGTTCGGAGGTCTTTTTTCCGTTAACTTCAACAATTGTATCGCCTGCCATTATGTTTTCTGATTGAGCGGATGAATTATCAAGAACATGATTTACTACAACTTCATCTCCTGCTTTATTGAACAAAACACCGACTCCTGTTATTTTAGAATCTAAAATCATTTTTTGTTTTGAAAATAATTCTGATTGTAAAAACTTTGAATAAGGGTCATTAAGGCTGGCAAGCATACTGTTAATTGCGACATTTGCATCATCCATTGTTTTTATATGTTTTACATATCTTGTTCTCCACCTCAACCAATCTTGATTATTCAGTGTTTCATCAACATATGAATTTTTTGCAATACGCCAAGCATTTATAAAAAGCCTTTGAGGTGCTATATTTTGCGATACCGTAATTTTTTTAAAAAAATTATTTATAAAATTAAAGTTTATATGTGATTCCGGTTTCAAAACTATATCAAAAACAACAATAGTCAGTATAAAAAATATTGAATAAAATATTATATTTTTTGTTTGTATATCTTTATTCATAACTCAATTCCTTATTAACAGTTTAGTATTTTTATATTAAAAATACAAATATTTTCTAAGGTTAATTTATCTGATATAATTATGCTATGAAAAAATTATTAAAAGATTGCTTATATATACTTTTTGTAGTAGTTGTAATGTTCTTTGTAAGTGATTTACCGTCATTTTCAAAAACATTAAAATTTGCGCAAATTTCGGATATTCACTATTCATTAATAAGGGATGATAACAGTTATAAGCTTCTTTCTAAAACAAAACCTCTATTGGAAGATGCTATTTCTCAAATTAACAACCATAAGAATATTAAATTTGTTATGATTACCGGAGACGGAATTGACCAGCCTACAAAAGAGTCAATATACAGTCTTATTGATGATTTAAATACTCTTCGTTATCCTTGGTACTATGTTATCGGAAATCATGATACAACAACATCAGGTTATTTAAATAAGGAAAATATAGTAAAAATATTGCAGGAAAAAAATCCCGCTTATAAATTTGATTCGACATATTATACTTTTAAACCGCAAAACGGGTATAGAGTAATAGTATTAGACGGGGCTAAAAATCAAGGAATATCTTCACGAGGAATTCTTCCTGATGAAGAACTGCAATGGCTTGATAAAATACTATCTAAATCAAAACATGATACGGTGTTGATATTTATTCATTTCCCCCTGTTGCCTCCGTTTGATTCAAAAAGTCATGAAATAATTAATGCTGAAGAATTTAAAGCCGTATTACAAAAATACAATATGCCGATTGCAATTTTTTCGGGACATTATCATGCTGCAAAAATCACCAAAAGAGGAAATTTGTTGCATGTTTCAACTCCGGCACTTGCCGGTTATCCTAATGCTTTCAGAATTGTAGAAGTAGAAAATAAGCATAATAAAGTTAAATTTAAGTTTGAATTTTGTGAAACTAATTTAAAAGATTTACAGGCAAAAACTAAGATAATGACATTTGGCGGAGCTATATATTACGGAAAGCCAAAAGACAGAAATACTGAAATAATTATAGAGAAAAAGAAATAAAATATGAAAAAGAAGAATGATTTTAAAGTTAAGTTCTGGGGCGTAAGAGGCTCCTATCCGGTTCCAAACAAAAATTATTTGAAATATGGCGGTAATACTTCTTGTGTTGAAGTACAGGCAGGAACACACAGGATAATCCTTGATTGCGGAACAGGTATTATTCCTTTAGGTGATAAAATGTTCCAAGAACATATTTCCTCTGCCGATAATGTATATGACAGAACTAAAATGAATATAACTGTTTTATTGAGTCATATCCATCTTGATCATATTCAAGGACTTAATTTCTTTAAACCAATCAATGTTTTTACAACAAAATTATCTTTATTTGGATTTAGCGGATTTGATACAAGTCTTGATGAAGTATTATCAGAATTGGTTTACGGTAAATCTTTCCCGATAAATTTATATGATGTTACGGCAGATTCGGAAATATGTGATATTACCGAAGCAGATATAATAATATTAAAGCAAAATGAACCGACACCAATCTTAAAAAGAATATCGAGTACTGAAGATTTTATACCGAAAGGTGATGATATAATAATTTCATTTATGAAGTCAAATTCTCATCCTAATTTTGGTGTTATGTGTTTTAAAATTTCATACAAAAATAAATCCCTTGTATATGCAACAGATACAGAAAGCTATATCGGGGGAGCAAAAAAGCTTGAATTATTCGCAAAAGATACCGATTTATTAATTCATGACAGTCAATATACTACTGAAGATTACTTATCTGTTGTATTCCCTAAACAGGGATATGGACATTCAACTTTTGATATGGCATATAAAGCGGCAAAAGATGCGAATGCTAAAAGATTGGCATTCTTCCATTTTGATCCTACATATAATGATGAAAAATTGACAAATATAGAAAATTTCTTTAAAAATAAAAATGAAAACTATTTCTTTGCAAAAGAAGGTCTTGAAATTTGTCTGTAAAAAAAATACTTATATTATTTATATTATTTATCACCGCAAATTCTTGTGTATTTGCTGATGAGGAAATTAAAGCTCAAAATAATGCATACAGGCATAATAATCTCGGACTTATGTATTTAGATGAAAATTATTATTTTGGTGCAATAAAAGAGTTTCAGATAGCAATAGATTTGGTTCCTGATAAACAAGCCAGTGCAGCCTTTTATGTTAATCTCGGGAAAACATACGAAAAAATAGGACATCCGGAATTGGCAAAACCTTGCTTTGAAAAAGCTGTCAGTTTGAATGTTCTTTGTTTTGATTATTATTTAACTCTTGCACAAAATTATAAAACACTCGGTATAGCATCCGAAAAACTTACGGAATTTCAGAATAAAGAATATCATCCCTTGAATGACATATTGGTAGGACTTCTATATATACAAGAAGGTAATGTCTCAACCGGTATAACAGTATTGGATGAATTCTGCAATAAGGAACCAAATTTAATCGTAACAGCTGGTGTTAAAAATTATATTAATAAAATCGCAGAAGAAAAATTATAAAAGTTTTCTTCCGTGACTGTCTGTACCGCCTGTTTTAATTAAATTATACTTATCTGCAATTTCTTTTATAGTTTTTACCGAGCGGAATTTAAGAAGTAATCTTAAATATCTGTATAAATAATATACCTCTAAGCCATCTAAACCGTAATTAACCAGCTCGTTAATAAAATTATCAAAATTAATACACGGATAACATGCCGGATGTGCCAATATAGCAATACCGCCTGCATTATGAATTCTTTCTATAACTTCCTTTGGATTTCTTAATTTTAATAATCTGTAAAAAAGATGCTTTTTACCCATTTTATTCTCAGATAATATAGGTCTTAATTCTTCGCTGTCTATATTAATTCCGTATCCGATAATATGAATTACGATACTTTTATAATAACAATCAAATTCAACTGCCGGAATTACCATTTTTTCTCTTAATACATTTGTGGAAAGATATGCGTCAATTGTATTATGGTCTGCAATTGCTATATATTTTTTGTTCTTTTTCTTTGCTGCTTCCGCAATCTCATTTGGCGACATTTTACCGTCAGATTCACAAGAATGTATGTGTAAATCTACATTTTCAAAATAATCTTTTTCATTAAAAGATAATAATAAACTTTTTAATTCTTCCCTAATCATGATAAACTTAATTTAAACCTATACTTATATGCTAATATAAAATTAAAAAAAGAGGAAGTATGGCTAAGAAAAAATCAAGTAAAATTTTGGGCGTTTTGGGAATTTTTTTTAAAAGTATTAATTCGTACTTTTTATATTTGGATCAGTGTATTAAATATCTGGCATTTCCGATATTCGGTCAATTAATATCTCTTGTATTAATTTTAACAATTGCATATTACTTTAATAATAATGCTGAATATATAAGAAATATTTCTCCGTTATTGGAAAATGATAAAAATTTATATATAGTTTTTTGTGTAATTTTACTTCCGTTATTTTTAATTTTTGTTAAGGCAGTTTATGATTATATTTTGGCTTTTTGTGCATTAAATATACTCTTTTTTACAGTATCAGGGAAGAAGAAAGTTAAAGATATTGATTTTAATGCTAATAAAAAAGTAATAGAACGAAAACTTCCGACATATATTATCCTGATGATGCTCATAACAATACTTGTGGTAGTACCTCCGTTTATATTATTAGCTCCGATAATATGGATTTTTATATGTTTGGCATTTCAAGTATTTACATTTGAAGATGAAAAAAATCCCGTAAAGCCTATATTAAGGAGTATAGAATTGGTTAAGGGGAATGTGATACCGACGACTATATTGATAATACTTGTTTCTATTCTGACATATTGGTTTCTGCCCGAATTATTTATATGGGCATTCGGAAAGATTTCCGTTACACAATTTATTGCATCAAGAATAGAAATTTTTTCTTTTATGCTCCCGTTAGTTGACATAAATGATTGGTTAAGTGTTATACCTATTGTAAATCTATCTGTAGATCCGATGAATATTGGTAAATTCGGAGCGGAAATGGTTATAAGTTTGCTTGTTGTTGCACTAACATTACCGTATAGATGCTGCTGCTTCACGGAATTATACAGATTATATGATTATGAAAGAATTAAAGAATTTTCAAAAGAAACCGATGAAATAATTACAAGGGCAACCGAAAGTAAAAGAAAGAATTAACAAGGGATATGTTTAAGTGTAAGAAGTGTAAGTCGGTTGATAAATTTGAATTAATGTTTAGTCCTGACTATAAGGGAGCTAAAGCTTTTGATATTTCTTATACAAATAATAAGGATATTATAATATCTGTTGACGGTTATACTTTTATTCCTGATTTGACGTTTATGAACAATCATGCAGTTTGCAGATACTGCGGGAATATTAATTGCTGGGATTATAATTAATTCAGAATAAATATGCTTTTACAACATAATTTTCATTTGTTATAATACCCTTAAAAAGTGAGGATATTATGGCAAAAAAGAAAAAAGATTTCTCTGTAATAGTAAATATAGTCTTCGTGGTATTATTTGTATCCGTATCAGTATTTTTATATATTCTTTTCAGCAAAAATCATTTTGAAACATTGAAAAATGACGCAAAACAGGTATATAAAGAAAGAACAACACTGCCTGTAAATCCTGCTGAGAATAAACAGAAAAAAGTAAAAACCGAATTGCCGTCCTTTACTAAATATAAATTTAAATATACATATGATGTTGATATCAAAGGATATTTGAAATCAATGGATATTACTATGATTATTCCTCATGATGAAAATGAAAAACAGTATATTTCGGACTTCTCAATTACACCGACACCGACAAAAATGTATAATGACGGAGTAAATAATATAGCAGAATTTAACCTTAAAAATATAGAACAGCAAAAGTTCGTTATAGAATTACAAGGACAAGCAAACGTAAGAACATATAACATTGATACGGCAAAGAAAATAAATAAAAATCTTACACCCGAAAGTGATTTATCACGATATTTAGAGCCGGAAATTTTAATAGAATCAAATGATTCAATTATTGTAAATGCTGCTAAGAAAATTAAGGGAAAAACAAGAGAAGAAATAGTTCAAAAAATATATGAATATACTCAGCAGAATATAAATTATCAGGTAATGCAAAATATAGGTGCAAAAAAAGCCCTGCAAATAAAAGCCGGAAAATGCAGCGAGTTTGCGGCAGTAATGATTGCATTATGCAGAGCAAAAAAAATCCCCGCAAGATTAATTGTCGGAAATATTGCAAGAGATAAGGATACTCCGCACGGATGGGTAGAAGTATATTATGATGAATACGGCTGGGTAATGTATGATCCTACTGTTATGGCAACTAACGTAACAATCTTGGATGCAAACGGAAATGTTATAAAAAAAGAAAAGAGATATGAAATTTCAGGTGATACTAAATACATTATTTCCGGAAGAAATTTGTTTAACCAATTAAGAATTCATTTTACAACAAATGAAAGACGAAACGGAACGGCACGAGTAACAGAAACGACTCAAATAGAAAAAATATAAAGCCTTTGTTTTATAAAGGGGGACTTGACACGATATTGTAGTAATTATAAAGGTTTCATCCCGATTATACAGGTTCTTTTTTCGTAATGTTAACAAATGTTTAAGAAAATTTTTAAAAACAGGTTATTTTTCTTGACTGGCATGTTTTAGCAAGTATTATTTTATAATGGCTATGAGTGTCTTAGTCGAGAAATTAATAATAATAAAAGTTTAAATAGTTGTAGTACACCACATAATGAAAGGTGAATGAATGTTAAAGCAAAAATATTCTGAGAGAGTAACTCCGATGGGCATGCCCAAAACAAGATTGGATGATCTTCCGGATTTAATTGAAGTTCAGAAAAAATCTTTTGAGTGGTTTTTAAAAGAAGGATTGAAAGAAGAATTTCTTTCATATTCTCCTATTAAAGACTATACAGGTAGATTAGAATTACATTTTCTTCCTAATTATACATTTGATAATCCAAAGTATTCTTTAGAAGAAGCAAGAATTCACGATGCTACATATGCTAAACAATTAAGAGTAATGGCTCGTTTAGTAAATCGTGATACCGGTGAAATAAAAGAACAGGAAGTATACATAGGTGATATTCCTACAATGACAAATAAAGGTACATTTATTGTAAATGGTGCCGAACGTGTTATTGTATCACAGATTGTACGTTCTCCGGGTATTTATTTTAAGAGAGAAATTTCTCCGACCGGTAAAAGATTATTTAACGCAACCTTAATCCCCAACAGAGGAGCATGGTTAAAAATAGAAACGGATGCTAATGATATTATTTCCGTTAAAATAGATAAAAACAGAAAAATCTTAGCAACAACATTATTAAAAGCATTGGGTATTACTGTTTCGGAAATGGAAACATTATTTACTCACTTTGAATTTTTAAAGAAAACTCTTGAAAAAGATACAACAGAAACAACAGATGATGCATTAATCGAGGTTTATAAGAAATTAAGACCCGGCGATCCTGCTTCAGCTGCAGGCGGACGTTCTATCATTGAATCAAGATTTTTTGATGATAAAAAATATGATATCGGCAGAGTAGGCCGTTATAAATTAAATAAAAAATTAAACTTAAATATTGCAGGAACACAAAGAACATTAACAATTCAGGATTTAGTTGCTGCAGTTGAATATTTGATTAACTTAACATACGACGAAGGAAGCTGTGATGATATCGACCACTTAGGAAACAGAAGAATCCGCAGCGTCGGCGAGTTGTTACAAAACCAATTCAGAGTAGGTTTATCAAGAATTGAAAGAATTGTTAAAGAAAGAATGACTCTTCAAAATTCTGAAACACTTACTCCGTTAAACTTATTGAATACAAAACCGTTAATTGCTTCATTGAAGGAATTCTTCGGTTCTTCACAGTTATCTCAGTTCATGGACCAAACAAACCCGTTGGCTGAGTTAACACATAAAAGACGTATTTCGGCTTTAGGCCCCGGCGGTTTGGTTAGAGAAAGAGCAGGATTTGCAGTTCGTGATATCCATCCTTCTCACTATGGTAGAATATGTCCTATTGAAACACCTGAAGGTCCTAACGCAGGTTTGATAGGTTCATTAGCTACTCACGCAAGAGTTAATGATTACGGATTTATTGAAACACCTTATTTCGTTGTTAAAGATGGTGTTGTTACAGATGAAGTACACTATATGAGTGCAGACGAAGAAGAAAACTTCCGTGTTGCTCCTTCTGATTTGACATTAAATCCTGATAGAAGCATTAAAGCTCAGTACGTACCTATTCGTTATAAATCAGAATTTACGATGGGCGAATCAAAGAGAGTTGACTATATGGGGGTTTCTCCGATTCAGGTTATCTCTGTTGCTACATCAGTAATTCCGTTTATCGAACACGATGACGCAAACCGTGCATTGATGGGTTCAAACATGCAACGTCAGGCAGTACCTCTTCTAATTACAGACAGACCGGTTGTTGCAACAGGTTTGGAAAAGAGAGCAGCTAAAGACTCTTGTATGGTTGTTGTTTCTGATGTCGACGGTACGGTTGTTAAAGTTGTCGGTGAAGAAATTTGGATAAAAGATAAATCAAATAAATTACATAAATATCAATTAATGAAATATGTAAGAAGCAACCAAGATACTTGTATCAACCAGAAACCTATAGTAACCGAAGGAAGCAAAGTAAAAGCAGGCGATGTAATTGCCGATGGTGCTTCAACTCATTTCGGTGAACTTTCATTAGGTAAGAACGTATTGGTTGCATATATGCCTTGGGAAGGATATAACTTCGAAGATGCTATCCTTTTAAGTGAAAGATGCGTTCACGATGATGTATTTACTTCATTACATATTGAAAAGTTAGAAATAGAAGCTCGTCAAACAAAACTCGGACCTGAAGAAATTACAAGAGAAGTTCCGAATGTTTCTGAAGAATCATTAAGACATTTGGACGAAAGAGGTATTGTAAGAATCGGTGCAAGAGTTTATGCTGATGACATCCTCGTTGGTAAGGTTACACCAAAAGGTGAATCCGAACATCCGCCGGAAGAAAAACTTTTAAGAGCAATCTTTGCTGAAAA
The DNA here is from genome assembly GCA_016282705.1 of Candidatus Gastranaerophilales bacterium. Classification (GTDB taxonomy): domain Bacteria; phylum Cyanobacteriota; class Vampirovibrionia; order Gastranaerophilales; family Gastranaerophilaceae; genus Avigastranaerophilus. The sequence continues at coordinate 19,194 of JAEELO010000090.1, forward strand.
AGCAAGAGATGTAAAAGATAA
>JAEELO010000091.1 GCA_016282705.1 Candidatus Gastranaerophilales bacterium
AACTCTTGAAATATTAAGTAAATATATTAATTCAGATGAGTCACGTTTAAAAACTTATAAAGAACATTTAAGAGCATATGCAATTGGTGACGAGTCATTGTATGCAAAGGTTCGTAACGTTCAACGATTTGAATTTGCGTTAAATGAGAATAATGAACTCATCATAAAAGCTTATGATAAAAATAATAAGCAAATTCATGGCTATTACGATGAAATGTTTCTTGATAGATATAATGAACGTGAAAGTTTACATAATATAACACTATCAGATATTAAAAATCTGGAAGTAGAAGATCTTCAAGGTCCAACTAAAATTGAGGATGTACATAAATTTTTGTCAAATGGCGGCGAATATACCGAAGCAAATGTCAAAAACTATGAAATTGCTTCGACTGCTTTTTCTCAATATAATACAGCAATAATGCGTGGCGGACTTTTACAAGAATGTAAAACACCGGAAGAAGCATTTAAAGTAATTACTGGAAAATCTCTTTCTGAAGCTACTGAAGCTGATATAAAATTATTTAATGAATATTATAACATCCCTGATTATGATGATTTACCTCAATCATATCAAGAACTATTATTGGATGAGGAAGGAAATCCAACCGGAGAATATATAACACATTATTATACACTTAGTATTCAAGCAAAAGCAGATAAGACCGGCTTTGACATTAAATATCAGGAATTGTATGCAACCGGTGAAGGATATTTCCCTGTTGGTGACATACAAAATGAAATGCCTGATTTTGCAGAAACATATAATGGCACTAATTTATTCCAACAATTAAATAAAGATTTTAATTCATTATTCGTTTCTTCTAAAAATGAAAGAGTAGAAAAACTTGAAAGAGCAGAATTTGATAAATTCTATGAAGCAAATAAAGTTATTGTTGACGGGTATATTGATTCTTATATAAATGATTATATACTTCAGAATAAGGATATAAAAAATCAATATATATCAAAAGCCGTAAAAGGTATGTCTTCTGAAGATTATGAACGATTAAAAAGATATTTGACAATAGCATATAATGGAGAATCAAATACTGCAAACGAAATTAGACAAAAATATGGAATTGATGTTTCAGATTATAAAGGAAGATTCAATGATTTATTAGAGACAATTCTAATTAAAGATTATATTAATGAAAATAAATATGAAGAATCATGTAAATATATGCAATATGGTTACACAACCGCCAAACAGGCATTATGGGGAGAATCACGACTTGATAATTTAACAAATCAATATTGTATGGAAATGTCAACATATGCATCTAATCTCTCACATGTATTAACAGTAGGATGTATATTGGCATCAACATTTATTCCGGGTGCTCCTGCTTTAGCTTCTGGATTGATGCTCTGTGCTAAAGGTGCAGGCTATCTTGATAATGCAATTGATTTGCTTAATATGTTAACAAACGGTCAAAATTATAAAGATGATGATTATTTAGGCTGGGCAAAATCAACGGGATTTGAATGGTTAACAAAACGAGGATATAAATTCTTCAGTAATATTGCAGGTGATTTGTCAGGTAAATTAACTAAACAAGTTGTAGATAACTGGGGTGCATTCGGCAAATTTATCGGTAATAATCCGCTTGCACAAATAATATTCAGAGGTTCAAGTGAAGCCTTAATTGAAACCGGTGTATGTATTCCTTGGACTATCGCAATAAATGCAGTCCAAGGCGGAGAATATGATGTATGGAAAGAATTAGGTGAAAACTTCTTCTATGACTTCTTACCTTATGCAAGAGGTTGGCAGGATATGCTTAGCGGAGAATTTAAAACACCGCTATATCAAGGTGACGGTAAATATTATCAATTAAGTAAAACAAGTGCCGTACAAGTAGACCCAAATACTAACAAACCTATTGCAATGTTTGCTGTGATAAATGGTCAAATATCAAATCAGAAATTAGTAGATTACGATTACAGTAAATTGAATGATGATGGGAGCGGAAGCTACAAAATTACCGAATATGATATAAATGGACATCCAAAAACAACCAGAGTATATTCTAATAATGGTAATACTGTTAGAATATATAATGGTGAATATAAAGATGATGATTCTTCTCAAAAACCGGCACAAACTGTAGTATCCAAAAAAGGTGTGGATGGTAATTATACAACCAAATATTATAATGGTGAAGCAAACGGACAACCGACAAAGACAGTTGTAACTGACACTAAAGGACATATTATTTCATCAGTTGAAGGTAATACAACAATACAATATTCAAAATCAGGTCAGCCGTCGAAAATTACAACGCTAACTCCTGACGGTAAAGAAATGACTGTTGAATACAAAACAGGCTGGGGTAAAACAAAAGCTGTTATACAAGTTGGCGGTGAGTCTATGGACTTAACCGTTGATAAAAACGGTATGTTCTCATACAAAACAGCGGACGGTAATACCGTAGGATTTACAATTGATAATAAAGGCAGGTTCGTATATCAAACATCAGACGGTAAAGGATTTAAATTCTCGGATACTGTAATGCTTCAAGCAGTGACTAAAGGAATAGATTTAGAAACGTTTGCAAGACAATATGATAACGATATATTTGGTAAGATTACTCAAACAGATGATGTTTCATGTTCTGTTGCTGCCTCATTGAATGCTATAGGTAAAAACTCAGGAACTATGCAGGCATTTGCAAATAAATTTGTGTTAGTAGGTATAGGTGAAAACGGTGAACGAATATATCAAGTATCCGAAGATGTATTTGGAAAAGATATGAAAATCACTGTAGGCGCTGATTCAAACTTATTGGTTGAAGCATTCAAATTATATCAGAGTGAATATGGTACAGAAATGATGGATGGGACAAAAATAAGTAATGTCCTTAGTGTCTTTATGCCGGATGCTGATAAAATAAAAGTTCAACCAAACAGCCAAAATATTTCCGATTTAACAAATTGCGCCAATAGTGAAA
>JAEELO010000092.1 GCA_016282705.1 Candidatus Gastranaerophilales bacterium
AACCGGTGATATTACTGAAATAATCAATAAAATTAACCCGACATCAAAGGTTATTGGTGTTGATAACTCTGAAAAAATGCTTATAAAAGCTAAAATTAAAAACCCTGATAATTTATTTGTTCAAGCTGATTGCACCTGTCTGCCTTTTAATAATAACGAGTTTAATTATACAATTATAAGCTTTGGACTTAGGAATATAGAAAACAGACAAAAAGTAATACAAGAAATATACAGAACACTATGTCAGAATGGGCATTTTCTCCATTTAGATTTCGGAAAAAGCAAAATTGACAGAATATTTGATATAATTGTAAAATTTATAATTCAATTTTTGCCGGTAAATAAAGCAAATTATAAATATTTATTGAATTCTATAAAATCTTATCCTCCACCCTCAATACTAATAAAGGAATTCGAAGACGAAGGCTTTATGCTTGTTCAAAAGAAAAACTATCTGTTTGGAATAATTACGGCAATAATATTAAAGAAATAGTATTTTTTGTTAAATAATATGATATACTTTTCTTATAACGGTATATGTGTGAGGTATTATGAACAGATTTTTTTATAAATATATTGGTCTTTTTTCTATTTTATGTTTTATGTTTTGTTTATTTCCGATACAGGAATATCAGGTTTGTGCTAAAGAAAATACAACCGTAAATGTTCAAAATAAAATAATAAAAGCCGGCAATTATACATTAGAGTGTGGAAAATATAAAGGTTATGAAACAGATTATGACTATGCTTCTCAAAAACCTTTTGATAAAGAAATTATTGCTACACTTACAAAAAAAGAAATAATAATAAACGGAATAGCTGAAAAGTATAAGGTCAAGGGTAATAAATTGTATATTGGCAAACAGGAAATGTATGAAGTAACTGGCAATAATAAAATGCTTATGCTGGCAGGCGGAGGAGTAAAATTCGAACATGAATAATAAATTTCTTATTGGTTGTCTTGGTGCAATATTTGGTATAATCGCTACTTTGGTAATAGGTTTTATTATTATTGATAGCGACATATTAGATGATTTAGATGATATGTTTTCTTCTAAAAAACAAAAAGTTACAACAAAAGTAGAGTATAAAACAGAAAATAATACTAAGACTACAAATAAAAACAAAACTTCCGGAATACAATTATTCGGCCCTAAAGTAAATATAACAAAAAATGTTACTAAAACTATTCAGTATCAGAATTTTGATAACGGTCTTGTATCAATGAAAATACCAAGAGGCTGGGTTGTTGGTGTAGCTAAAACGGATTATATTCATTATACTTTTATGGCTTATGATCCTAAAAATCCTGATTATAAAATATTTTTCAACATGAAAACCGAAGGATATGTAAAAACGCAAAAAATGAAGAGTATTTTTACAAGATATTATCCTGCATCACCTTTTGCAAAATTGCCGGTTATTAATCCGCAAACGACAGAAGCATTTTATAAGGTGTATACGCAGGCATATCTTTTAAATCAGAATATTATACCTTTTAAAGTGCCTGTAATTAAGAATTTTAAATCAGTGCAAACTCTTGGTAAAAATTTGACGGGCGGTTCAATAGTAAGAGCTGTTTATCAAAATGAAACCGGAAAGAATATTGAAGGAGTATTTACCGCAACAATAAAAGAATTTGCTATGCCGCCGGTTGTTTTGTTAAATGTTTATAATACAATATTTTTCACGACTCCGGAAAATGAGCTTGTAGATTGGATGCCTATATTAAATTATTGTGTAAGTACAATAAAATTTAGCGATAGTTACATTAACGGATATTACCGCGAGCAAGGTCAAGTTGTTAAAAATGCTCAGGCTGTTCAGGCAATATGTAACCAAACCTCTGATATTATAACTTCAGGTTGGAATGAAAGACAAAAAACATATGATATCCTGAGTCAAAAAAGAAGTGATGCTACAATGGGATATGAAAGAGTAAGAGATACAGACACAGGAGAAATATATAAAGCAACAGTAGGTTTTACTGATCATGATTGGCACGGCAAATATGAGCCTATAACGGATGATATGTATAATCTCCCGACGGCAGGATATATAGAAAAATGGTAAATTTATGAAAATAGTAATTTTAGTTCTAACTTTAGCTGTGATATTTACCGGTTTATCGGTAAATGCGGATGTTGTTCCGATGCCTCCGCTTATAAAGCCTCCGGTTACATATCTTATGGATTATCCTGATTATAAAAAAATTACTCTTGATAATATAAAACAATTAAAAGTCATAAGATATACAGAAGCCGGCGCTTTTGAGAAAAAAATAGAAGATAAAGAAGAAATTGCCAAAATATATGATTTATTAAAACAAATAATTCTTATAGATGAAACAAAGTATAGCTGTACTGATAATACAACAATATATGTCTTTACTCTCAATGATGATTCAACAAGTTCAATAGAAATAGAATGTAATTGGATTATATTAAAAAGAAAGCACTATCTTTTTGATATTCCGTCTTTAAGAAAAATACCGGATAAAAAGATATATAATAGGAAAACTTATTAGTTCATAGATTAAGAATGGCCTGTTTTATATAAATCCTTATAACCAATTTGTTATAGAATTTAACAAGAATACATTTCTATGTTAAAATTCAAAAAACAAAATATAATATAAGAATGAATAGTAATGGATAAAAAAATTGCTGTAATACTGCCTTGTTTGAATGAAGAATTAACTATAGGTAAAGTAATACAAGATGTATTAAAATATTTACCGGAATCTTCAATATATGTTATAGACAATGCTTCAGATGATAACAGTGTAAAAGAAGTACAAAAATTCGATGGTGTAAATATTATTATTGAGCCTAAAAGAGGAAAAGGTAATGTAATAAAAAAAGCATTCAGCACCATAGATGCAGATATATTTATTATGGTGGATGCTGATGCAACATATGATTTTTGTGAAATTCAAAATTATCTTAAAGTTTTTATTGACAAAAATATGGATTATATGAATATTGCAAGAAAATATTCTGATAAAGACAGCTTTAATCCATTTAGAAGATTTGGCAATATTTTGCTTAATGCTATTATTAAAATGCTTTTTGGCCCATATTCTAATGATATACTATCAGGTTTTAAAATTGTCAGTAAAAAATATGTAAAAGAATTTGATATTAATACTGAAGGTTTTGAAATAGAAACAGAAATGTATTTTTATGCGAGAAAAAATAATTATATATGCGGAGAACTAAGTTGTAATTATTACCAAAGAACCAAAAATTCATATAGTAAACTCTCTGTTCTCAAAGATAGTTTTTGCATATTGAAATATATAATAAAAGGTATTATTAAATGAAAAAGAATTTAATTGTTTTCATAATAATTTTATTAATTTCTGGTATTGTCAGTTGTATAATTGGTTCTGATGAAACATGGGATTTATACAGTTACCACTACTATAATGCTTATGCAATATTGCATAATAAAATTAATATTGATATTATGCCGGCAGGGATACAATCATATCTTAATCCTGTTTTAGATATTATTTATTATATTATAATAAATCTTTTCAGAGATTATAAATATATTGTAATGTTTTTACTTGGATTTCCATATGGTTGCTTAACTTTTGTTTTATATCTTATTAATGAAAAAATATTTAATAGAATATCAGAAAATAATATAATAAGACAATTTTTAGTTATTATAGCTACTTTTATAGGTGCATCGGAATGTTTTATTGTCTCAGAGATAGGGGTATCTTGTCATGATATTGATATAGGAGTATTTGTTTTATTAGCACTATTGTTTACTTTAAATTATTTAGAAACGGAAAAAAATAAATATATTATCGGCGCTGGTTTTCTTTTAGGAATAGCTTGCGGACTAAAATATACTTCAATTATTTATATTTTTGCTTTATTAATAACTTTTTTTATTTTTAATATAAAGGCTGATTTTAAAAAGTTTTTATATAACTTTATGCTTTTATGTCTTTTTATATTTATTGGATTTATCCTCGTTAATGGATATTGGATGTATATTTTATGGCATAAATTCCATAATCCTGTCTTTCCTATGTTAAACGAGATTTTTAAATCAGAATGGTTTACTTATGTAAATTATAAAGATTGGGATTTCTCTAATATTAATACTTTAGGAATAAAATCGTTATATTTTCCTTTGATATGGGATAACAATCCGTTTACAAGAGTTGCAGAACTTCAATTTTTTGATTTTAGACATTCTTTAGCTTATATCTCTATTTTATTATCATTAATTTTATTTTTTAATCAACTAAAATCCAAGTTCATAAATTCTATTGAAAATAATTTTTATAATAAAAAATACTTTTTTATATTAATATTTGTAATCGTTTCCTATTTATTGTGGTTAAAAATGTTTGGTATTTTACGATACTTAATACCGATTTTGAGTCTATCTGGAATTTTTATAGTCTATGTTTTATCTGTTTTTATAAAAAATAAAAAAGTATTATTTACAATTCTCTCGTTTTTACTTATTTTTATTTTCTATAAATATGAAACTCCGGCTTGGGGAAGATGTAATGAAATTATAAAAGTTCCCGAACTTATAATAAAAGAAAATTCTGTAGTATTACTTTATGGAAAACCTATTGGATATTATGCTGCAAGAGAGTATCCAAACGTAAGATTTATTTATCTTTATGATGATAATGATGGCAGAATAAGTGGATTTCGACCTTCTGAAAAATATTATGAATATCTGGATGAAATTATAAGAGATAAACATAAATATATTATTATTACAGAGCAAGAAATTAATAGAGACAAACCTTTTAATAATTATATAAAAGAAAAATATATAAATAAAGAAAAGAGATGTAAAATAAAACCTTTCTTTTATGATACAACGGTTCAATTTTGTGAGTACTTAGATTAAAAAAATAATCTATAAAGAATTTAACGTACAGGCTTTCAGCCTGTGAGGGTTCTCATTCGTATATTCAAAGAGAACTGGCGGAGAGGGAGGGATTCGAACCCTCGGAAGAGTTGCCCCTTCACAAATTTTCGAGATTTGCACCTTAAACCACTCGGACACCTCTCCTTTTGATTTATTTCAATTCTATTATAATCCGATTTTTTCAACAAGCCTTTATTTCTTATTGCGCCGGTTGTGCAGTTTGTGCGGACTGGATAGCTGAAAGCACTTGCAGCATTGTATATGAAGCATTCCAGCCTAGACCGTTTGTTGCTTTTTTATATTTCTTCATTTTTGCTTGTCTTTTCTTTTGCAATTCTTCCTGTTCTTTTTTAAATGCTTTCATTTTTGCCGGACTTGCTTTTCTTGCCGCCACTATAGGTTCTGCATATTGCATAAATTGTCTATACGCATCCGAATTATATCCCAGTTTTAATTTATCGGGATATGTGTATGTTATATAGTTATATAAATACATTGTTCTTTTATCGCCTGACGGATGGTCTTGGATAAAATCAACATAATTTCCGCCGATTTTATATAAAAGCGAAACCATTGCCAACGGATTATAACCGGCTTTTACCATTAAATCCACACCTGTTATATCTGCTTCATATTCTTCTGTTCTTGACATCTTTTTCATTGATAAACTATGTGCAATAGCAGCACCCGTTTGAGCTCTCTGGCTTAACTTCGCATTTTGTATGGCAGTTGCGGTTATAGCAGATACTACACTTTGTTTTGCTACGTGATTATTTATAATATGTCCTATTTCGTGTGCAATTACTCCTGCTAATTCGGAATCATCATTTACAAACTTTAATAACCCCGTATATACACATATTTGATTATTTCCGCTTGCAAATGCATTTATTTCATCAGTTTCAACTACCTGAAAAGTTACCTGCGTCGGTAAATTGTTCTTTGACAATAGAGATTTACCTATCGTATCCACTCTGTTTAAATTTGTTTGCTGTGTCCATACCGATGAACTATTTGCTGCCATTATCGGCATAATTGTCAGAAATAAAAACACAATACATATACTAAATATCTTTTTCATATAATATTCCTTTTTAAATAGACAATAATATTATACGATAAAAATTTTATTTATTGTGTTCGTCCATTTGCTCTTGAGTTATAGAATTTGTTGTTATTCCATAACATTCGTATTTCTGTATTCTGTCAAATTCCGAAATATTATCAATTGTCCAAGCTTCAAATTTAAAGCCTGCATTATCAAGTAATTTGTCTCCGTTTGCATCTATTTTACTTGATTTAATATCCAAAAAAACTTCATTTTTACCTGTTTGCAAGCTCTTTAATGTATCAATGGTTTCAAGTGTTACATTTTTTTGATATAAATATCCTAATCTTGCTTCAGGCATCATGTTTGCAATAGTTTTAAGATAATTACTGTTAAAACTTATCCATGTTATTTTATCTTCTAAACCTGCTTCTTTTACAGCATCAGTTAATAATTTTGCTTTTTTTTCATCAAATAATGAAGAGTTTTTAATTTCAACATATAGGTTTAAGCCCGTTTGTTTGCAGCAATCCAAAAGCTCATAAAAAGTCGGAACCCTTGTGCCTTCATATTCTTTACCGTATATTTTACCGACATCATATTGCAGAATTTCATCATAGGTCATGTTTTCACAATATAATTTAGTCCAAAATGCAGGCACTCCTGCAGTTCTGTTCAATGTATTATCGTGTAATAATATAGGAATTCCGTCTTTTGTCCATTCTATATCACATTCTGCTGTTGTAAACCCGTTTTCTGCTGCTGCGTAATACGCAGGAATGGTATTTTCGGGCGCAACAGAACTGTATCCCCTATGTGCAATTGTTCTTGTTTCTTGAGGTGCTTCATCTTTAGGAATATCATTGTATTCAAATAAATAACATTCATTCTCATTTTCAGGTAAAGAATTTTGTACGGTAAAATTCGCTACGGACAACATATTTGTGTTGATAATAAAAGGCCACATATAAATCTTCCCCGTTTTCTTAATGAGAAATTCTATGTTTATATAAAAAATATTTTCTTTATAAAATTGCTATTATTGGATATTTCTTATTGTTTTACCAATTAACTTTTTCTATAAGTTCTATTTCATATCCGTCAGGATCTTTTACAAATGCTATCATAGAGCCTTTTCCGTTCAAATCAAAAGGTTCATACAAATATTCATATCCGTTTTCATTAAGTTTTTTTGTAAATTCATCTAAAGACCTTAAAGAAAAGGCTATATGCCCGAAGCCGTTTCCTATATTATAACCATCCTTGGGAGTTTCATCGTTATATGTTAATTCTATTTGCATACCTGTTTCTTTATCTGTAAGAAAATATAACCAGCAATCTTCTAATCTCCTTTTTGAATCCACTTCCAAGCTAAAAAGTTTTGTATAGAATTCCAAACTTTTTTGTATGTCTTTAACCCTAATCATAGTATGTAAAATAGCCATAATTATCTCCCTTTTTCATAATCATTTATATTATAATATAATAAAATAAATTTCTAATCGGAGCTGTATATGAAAAATAAATTAATAGTATTAATTATATTACTTTTTATAGCATTTTGTACCTATTCATACAGAGATAAAATAGTTGAAAAGTTCCCTGAAATTCTGCCTTTGATTACAAACCAAAAAACATCGGAAGAAAATCCTTTAGAAAAAATGGAGATAGAAGAAGTTAATAAGGAAGAAATGTCTAAATTAAGAGAGGAAGAAATGAAGGCAACTCTTAATTTAAAAGACTTTGATTTAATGATTAAGCATGCACAGGAAGAAAACAGTCTTCAAATGGCAAAAATACGCCAGATGGCAATGCAAAATAATGCCAATAAGATTGAAAAGCAAGAAGAAATAAAAATCCAAAACGGAAAAGAAGTAACTTCTGAAAAAACGATAAAATTAAAAGAACCGGAAAAACCGTTTTTGAACCGGATTAAACTGGATAAAAATAAATTAAATGCTCTTTCTTTTGCAACGGAAACAGCTGATGTTTGGACTCCAACCTTCCAATTATGCTGGAATGAAGCTATAAAACTCATAGGAAGGTCAAAAATTGAATATATTAACGGTAATCCGAAACTTGCAAATGAATTAAATAAACAAAAATTTCATAAGTACGATTTAAGCGACGAAGCCTATTATATTTCCGTAACAAAGCAGACACTAAAGCATAAAAAAGAAATCGAAACTGCCATTTGGAATAAATTTAAAGAAAAAAGTGATATTTTGAATAAATTTAAATTTGAAAATATTCCTGACGAAAAAACAAACGAATGGTTTATATATTCAATCCTGTTAAAGAATTTCAACTTTATTGTTCCTTTTGATGATTTAGGCACAAGCTTTTTCAATAATGTAAAGGATAAAAAATATAAATTTTTCGGCATAGATGAACAATCATCAAAAAGAATGAACGATATAAATATTGCAAGAAGCAACATAGATTTTCTGTTTTTCGCAAATGAAAATGATTTTGCCGTAAAAATATATGATAAAGGCAGAAAAGATGAATTAATATTGTATCTTACCGATTCAAATGCTTCTTTTGATAATCTTTATGTTGAAATTTTGGAAAAGACTGCCAGAAAAAATGAATTTACAAAAAACAGAACAGATTCTATAAGAAAAGAATACGAGCAAGATATAGTTAATACCATCAGTATTGTCTATTATGATTATTTAAAAGTTCCTTTTATAAAAATAAATGAGGAATTTAATTTTGATAAAGAACTTGCAGGTAAACCAATAAAAGGCAAGTCGTATGAAAAAAATAAGAATGATATATGGCAAATTGGAAAGACCATACAAACAATAAAGTTTGAAATGGACAATAAAGGTGCAAAATTAAAAAGTGAAGCTGCAATATCAATGGGAAAAGGTGCAGCATTTAACAGGATTATTACAATAAATAATCATTATTATTTTGACAGACCGTTTGTAATGTTTTTGAAAGAATCAGACAAAAATAAACCGTACTTTGCAGCGAGAATAAAAGATGGAAAGTATTTGGTGAAAGGATAATTAATGTTAGAAAGTATAAAGAAAATAAAGATTGAACATATAATATTATCAATAACATTTTTTATTTGTTTCATTACTTTTATATATTTACATATTAAATTTAATGAGGGACTATTTTTTGATCAACCGGCAACATTTACATCCGTAGTCGGGACGACAGATGAAAATTTAAATGGTTTTAAAGTTGTATTTGATGAGAGAGTAAGGTTCTTTACTAATTTTTTAGTCGCTGTTATTTTTAATATATTTTTTGTTGTTTATAGAACCGTTTCTGCGAATTTTAGTTTTTTAACTACAGTATCTTTATTTACTGCTTCATATTATGTTGTTCATATATGTGCAATACTTTTGAATTTTTTAATAGCATATCGGACAAAACGTTATGATATTGCGGTTATTGGTTTTCTGTTTTATTGTTTATTTTCTATGCCGAATATGCTGTGGGCTATAAGGGAAATTCATATTTCTATTTTATTATATTTTGCATTATTATCGTATTTTTTATCAAGAACAAAATTGACCAAAATAGATGTAATACCAATTACTTTATTGCTTATTTATATGTTTGAATCAGTAGAACAGACTTTAATTTTTGCATTATTATTAAATATTTTTACTTGTTTATATACTGTTTATAAAAAAGATGAAAATTTAATGTTTAAGAATTATATTGGGACAGTTTGCTTTATTGTTCTTTTATATATCCCGATTAAATTATTATTATGCTATTCTCATCTTGTTTCAGGCGGTATAGAAGAATATATTTATTCTGCTAAATGGTTTTTTATATCTATGCCTCGAAATATTACGTTATTATTATTATTTTCAATTCCTGTTATTATAGTTTGCTGTTTGTATAAAAACAGATTTGGAATTAAATCTTTTATTTGTCTTTTTATTTATTATATTTTAAGCAGTTTATATATTATTAATAAAACTCATTTAATACATGATTCAACTGATGAATGCAGTTTCTTTATTGGGTCTATTATATTTATTTTTCCGATAATATTTCTTATTTTAATAACAGATTTTTTTGATATCAGTATAGATAAAAATAATAAAGCAATTATATCTAATTTATTCACAATAGCTTGTATTATAGGAATTTTTCAATTGGCTTGGCAAATCCACGGCTGTTTTGTATTTGGTCAATATGTTGACTATTTGAAAAATTTAATAAAAACAACAGATGAAAAAATTATTCAAATACCTCAAGAAGACTATGATAATAATAATTTCCTTCGATTATATTCAGGGTTTGGCATAATTCATCAATCTGCATTGTTAAATCCTGATAAAACTGTTGATAAAATTATAGTCCCGTCTCCCTGTAGAAAAGAAGATACAAGATGGCATGAAGAAAATAATACAAAATATTTGGAAGACAGGGAAATGTCGGTTTTACATACTGCTTTATATAAAGATAAACATAAAAAATACATAGATGTATCCGAAATAACCAAATATGTGGAAGAAGAAGAAAAACAAAATAAATTAACAGATTATGTACAGTAGTTAATATTTTTATCTTTATTGCAGGATTTATATTTTTCGATTTCAGACTTTAATGCTTCGGTATTAAAGTCAGTTGTTTTTTCAAAAGTCCTGCTTCTGTCTGCATACAAAGCAGAGTCGTACAAATCATATGTCATTTCGTTTTCTTTACAGAAGTTTTGTATATAGTCCATTAAAATATATACATGAGGTGAAATACAACCTGCATTTCTGTTCGCATAAGTATATTCGACGTCAACAATAGCGCTTTTTATATCCAATTCTTTTAATTTATTTAAGAATGCCGTTATTTCTTCAAATGTATCATTAACTCCGGGGATAATAATATATTTAACTTTTACGTTATAACTTAAATCGCCCTGAAGATTTTTTCTGTAATGTTTTATGTTATCCCAAACTTTATTTGATTTATCAACTCTTTTAACTGTTTTATACGTTTCGGGGAATACCGAATCGGGAGAAATTACGACAGTAACCGCACCTTGTTTTAACCCGTCTCTTATTGCACGGCTGAATAATATACCTGATGAATGAACTCTTACTTTAGAGCCTTGTTTAATAAAAAGTTTTAATAAGTCATCAAATTCTTTTAATACGGTTGGTTCTCCGCCTTGGAATGTTATTTCGCCCGTATTTTTAAATTTACCTTGTTTTATAAGCTCTTTAACGGCATTTAAAAGATTATTTTTTGCTTTAGGTTTATTTGCTTGAACCCCGCAATATATGCAATTTGAATTACATTGACTCCAATGGTCAAAGTTTATGTAAGAAATATAATCTTCATCATCCCAATCTTCTTCCCTAAGGTTATAGCAGCCCTCACATGCGGGAAGGTCTTTTTCTTTCTGCAAAGCACGTTGTTCTCTTTTAATTTTAAAAAGTTCATCCCAATTTACTTTATTGTTTTCGTATTTCGGCACAATCATTAAAAGTCCTTTATCAAAACCTCTTGATAAACAACATGCCTGAATACAATCCACATTAACGGAAATACCGTGTTCAATTAAATGACAACTTTTATATTTCATACTTTACCTATTGCTCTTTGAAAATAGTATAACACATTCAAAAATTTTTTATGTATAATATTATAATAAATGAGATTTTGAGGTTTTAAATGACGGCTGGAACAATTAAAGATAATAAATTTGCATTCTCTTTTAAGAAAAATAATATAGATGAAATGTTTCATAACTTAACTGAAAATCCAATAGGTTGTGAGAAAAAAGATTTCAGACTAATGTTGAGTACAATATATCAGCTCGTCGAGGATGAATTTGCTTCAACCTTTCAAAATTCAAGCCATGTTATTAAGAATACAGATTTCCATATTATCCAGCAGAATAAAGAACTTAAAGTTTTTGTAACCCCCACAAACAATTTTGATTTTTATTTAAAATCAAAAGGCTCAATGTTTAGATTCTCATCAACTGCGTATGAAATTGAAGAAAACGGGCAAAAGGTTGACAAAATAGGATATATAGTTCCTTTAGACTTAATTTGGGAGTATTTTTCCGGCTTTGATTCAATAGTATATGCGCCTAATATTTCCGAGTCATTTAAAATTTTGAATATAACAACACAATTTGTTAAAAAAGTTATTGAAAAGCTTTATTTTTTGCCCAAGGTGAATACAACAGAGAATCATTTTCATATAACATATGAAATGTTTGCTATAAACGATTTATTGCAAGATTCAATAGATGAAGTATATTCGCTTAATTTTTCGGAAATATCCGATATTAAACATGTAGCTGATATTTTAATTGAAAATTATTTAAACTATGTTTTGTTCCAGTTTTTAAAATTTAAAGCATACAGATTTAAGGAAATTATTTCTTCGGTTTATTTCTTAAAGCCGACCAACAATAAACGTTATATCCGTTCATTGGATTTAGCTGAAGCAATCAGTGAGTGGCTTGATGAAATTTATATCGGTAAATATCCCGTAAGTCCTCAATTGGATATTGAAAAATTGGAAGAAGATAAGTTTGTACTTACTATATCCGTAAAAGCAAATGATGCTAAATTAAATGAAAATGAACCCGCAAAAGACCTTCTTGCCATATATGAAGAAGGAACAAGCTGGGGATATCAGAACACATATCTTGTATCTATTGTGGAAAAGCAATTAAACTATGCTCTAAGATATTACAAAGAGCTGGAAACATTATTTGAAGATGAAGATAATCTGAAATTATATCTGACCTTGAATGATGTTTATAAATTAATGATTCATACGGCTTATTATCTTAATAAAGCCGGAATAAACATTAATTTCCCGCCTAATTTCGGTAATATAGTAGTTCCGAGAGCTTCAATAAATGCTAAGATTAAGACCTCAAGAGAACAGGATGTTGCGGATATCTTAAACGGAAAAGGCGGAAGTATAAGCCTTGCAAACATTTTTGATTTTTCTTTTCAGGTATCAATCGGGGATGAAAAAGTATCCGTAGAGGAATTTGAAAAATTAATTAAGGATGCGAACGGCATTATAGAATTTAAAAATAAATACATTTTAATAGACCAAAACGAAGCACAGGCAATAGTTGATAAATTGAAGCATCCTAAAATTGATAAAATTACAAGGATGGAAATGCTTCATGCCGCATTTTCCGGTCATTTAAATGATTATGAATTTGATTATGATGAAGCTTTTGCAAATATTGTAAAAGATATAGGAAAGACAGTAGAAGTTACTGCACCGGTTGACTTAAACGGGGAATTAAGACCGTATCAATTGGGCGGTTTAAAATGGCTCTACACCAATACCACAAAGGGCTTTGGTTCTTGTATCGCGGATGATATGGGGCTTGGTAAAACAATTCAGGTAATAAGTTTAATCTTAAAACTAAAAGAAGAAAACAAATTAACCGCCCCCGTACTTGTTGTATGTCCTACAACATTGATGGGGAACTGGATAAAAGAGCTTAATATGTTTGCACCGAAACTTAAAGCAAGTGCATACCATGGTGCAGAAAGACAATTGGATTTGAAAGCGGATGTTATAGTTACCACATTTGCGATTTTGCGTATAGATATAGAGGAAGTTAAGAAAACAACCTGGGGAATGGTAGTTGTTGACGAAGCTCAAAATATCAAAAACCCTGATACTTCTCAAACAGCAGCGGTTAAATCGTTAAAATCTGATATAAAAATAGCAATGACAGGTACTCCTGTAGAAAATAAATTAACCGAATTGTGGAGTATATTTGACTTTATCAATAAAGGTTATCTTGGTTCTATCAGGGATTTCCAAAAGTGTTATGCAATTCCTATAGAAAGATTTAAGCAGTATGAACAGGCTGATAAACTGAAGCTGTCAATTTCTCCGTTTGTTTTAAGACGTCTAAAGACGGATAAAACCATCATAGACGACTTGCCGGAAAAAATGGTGCTTGACGAATACTGTTATTTGACGAAATCGCAGGCTGCATTATATGAAAGAACTCTTAATACTTTAATGACCGATATTTCGGGACAAAAAGGCATAAACAGAAGGGGTGTAATATTCAAGCTGATTACTGCTTTGAAACAAATCTGCAACCATCCGTTCCAATATTTAAAATATGGTGAAATGACAAAGGATGTATCAGGTAAAACCGAAAAATTCATTTCTTTACTATCACAAATTCTTGATAACGGAGAAAAGGTTATTGCTTTTACCCAGTACAAAGAAATGGGAAATATTCTTTCAACTATTATTCAAAATGAACTAAATGTAACACCGTTATTTTTCCACGGTTCATTGAATACATCTCAAAGACAGAGTATGCTGCAGGAATTCGAATCTAACCCCGAGCAAAAGATAATGCTTTTGTCATTAAAAGCGGGCGGAACAGGATTGAACCTAACTTCTGCAACGAATGTAATCCATTATGATTTATGGTGGAATCCTGCGGTTGAGGAGCAGGCAACAGACAGAAGCTATCGTATAGGTCAGGATAAGAACGTAATGGTTCACAGACTTGTTACTTTAGGTACTTTTGAAGAAAAAATTGATGAAATGATAAAACAAAAGAAAGAGCTGGTAAACCTTGCCGTATTTGAAGGAGAAAAGGTCATAACAGAACTTTCCGATGAAGAAATCTATAATATTTTCAGTTTGGGGAATGCATAATTTATTGTCATACAGCATGATGTCAGGCATTGCCTGACCTACATTTATTCAACTGCATTTATTTAGCTATATTTGTATAATAAGACAATATATTTTTAGCAGGAACTTCTTTTACTGCATTTTTTACCGGAACTTCCGATTGCTGTGAACAGCTATAATTATATTTTTTAGGGAAGTCAATAATTTTTGAGAAACCATAATTAACAGGGAGAATCATAATACACATAACCTCTTTTACACATGAATATTTAACCACTTTTTTTGAATTATGGCTCAATTTTTTTCAAAATCTTAAATAAAATTAACATTGGGGATAAAGATTAACAGAGCTATTGTATACAATTAATTTTGTTTACAATATAATTGAAATAAATGACCTTTTTCGGGTTAGTTAAAAAGTTATAAAGATTAGGTAATATAAAACAGGAGGTCTGATGGACAATATGCAAATTACACATGAAATCGAAAATCAGTGTTGTGTAAGAAGAGGCGTAAAAGGTTCGCCTGCTCCAATCCCTCAAGAAGGTGCTTGGACAAAATGTAAAGAAATAAAAGATATTTCAGGTTTAACACACGGCTGCGGCTGTTGTGCACCTCAACAGGGAACCTGTAAATTAACATTAAACGTAAAAGAAGGGGTTATACAAGAAGCATTAGTTGAAACAATAGGTTGTTCAGGTATGACTCACTCTGCAGCAATGGCAGGTGAAATACTTCCGGGGAAAACAATTCTTGAAGCATTAAATACTGACCTTGTATGCGATGCTATAAACGTAGCTATGAGAGAATTATTCTTGCAAATTGTATACGGGAGAACCCAAACAGCTTTCTCAGAAGGCGGACTTCCTATTGGTGCAGGTCTTGAAGACCTTGGTAAAGGCTTATGCTCAATGGTAGGTACAATTCATTCAACAAAACAAAAAGGTGTAAGATATTTATCATTAACAGAAGGTTATATCTTAAAACTTGCTCTTGATAAAAATGACGAAGTAATAGGCTATCAATTCTTACATTTAGGTAAATTTATGGATGCGGTTAAAAAAGGTACCGACATTAAAGAAGCATACGAAAAGAACATTGGTACATACGGCAGATTTAACGATGCTGCTAAATATATAGATCCGAGAAAAGAATAACGGATTTTCCGTAGGGCGGAGTTGAGGCAAAGCCGAACGACTGAAAAACAAAATTAAATAATAATAGAAGGAAAAAATAAAATGGCAAAATTTGAAGGACAAGATAGACGTAATTTAACTCCTGTTCTTGATAAATATGGTTTTAAATCATTGGACGAAGCTAATGAATTATGTTTATCAAAAGGTATTAACGTTGATGAAATCGTTAAAGGTATTCAACCGATTGCATTTGATAATGCTTCTTGGGCATATACATTAGGTTGTGCTATTGCAATTAAAAAAGGTATAACAAATGCAGCTGATGCAGCAGAAGCAATTGGTGAAGGTTTGCAAGCTTTTGCAGTACCCGGAAGTGTTGGTGATACAAGAAAAGTAGGTCTTGGTCATGGTAATTTAGGTGCTATGTTGTTAAGAGAAGAAACAAAATGTTTCTGTTTCTTAGCAGGTCACGAATCATTTGCTGCTGCTGAAGGTGCAATAGGTATTGCAAGAAACGCAAACAAAGTAAGAAAAGAACCTTTAAGAGTAATTTTAAACGGTTTAGGCAAAGATGCAGCTTTAATCATTTCAAGAATCAACGGTTTTACACATGTTGAAACAGAATATGATTATAAGACAGGTGATTTAAAAGTAGTAAAAGAAACACCATATTCAGACGGTGAAAGAGCAAAAGTTAAATGCTACGGTGCTGATGATGTATCAGAAGGTGTTGCTATTATGATAAAAGAAGGTGTTGATGTATCAATTACAGGTAACTCAACTAACCCGACGAGATTTCAACACCCTGTTGCAGGCACATATAAGAAATGGTGCTGGGAAAACGGCAGAAAATATTTCTCTGTAGCATCAGGCGGCGGTACAGGCAGAACATTGCACCCCGATAACGTAGCTGCAGGTCCTGCTTCATACGGTATGACAGATACTATGGGCAGAATGCACGGTGATGCTCAATTTGCAGGTTCATCATCAGTTCCTGCTCACGTAGAGATGATGGGTGTAATCGGTATGGGTAATAACCCGATGGTTGGTGCAACGGTAGCTGTTGCAGTAGCCGTAGAAAAAGCTATGAAAGCTTAATCAATCGATAAAAACATATAAAAAAGAGCCATTTAATATGGCTCTTTTTTTATCGGCTTAAATAACTATTATGGCTTTTTATTTTGCCAAACTATTTTATCTTTTTTCTTAGTACCTGAAATTTTCTTTTTCTTTGGTGTAAAAGCCATAATGATACTCCATTTATCCCATATATACCAATATCCAATTCTATCTTAGAGAGTGGTGAATGTCAAGAATAACCATTATTTGAGGCATATTATTTAAGAAAAAATTACTCATTTTGTTACAAATTTAAAAACTAATGTTACAAAATAGCAATAAATATTTTTAGGGTTATTATATATTTAGGTCTCAAATAAAATTAGGAGTATAAAATGAAAGTTTCAGGCATCCAACCATCTTTCGGTCGAGCATTAACAACTAAAGAAAAAGCCGAATTTCAAAAAGTACAGGCAGAAGCACGAAAAAGCCTAAATTTAGATAAAACAACCGCAACAATTTTTGATTTTAGTGTTCCTACAACAAATAGTCGTATGGATACAGGTATCGGGACATCTTTTTCGGACGACGCACAAGTAATGGCAAGTGCATTAAAAGCAATGTGCGGTATAAACTCAATTCAATTGCAGCCTCAAGGTGAAATATCAAATTATGTTCGTTCACCATACTCTGGCACAAGTTTTTCTTTAGGTATGCATTTAATAGACCTGACAAAACTCCAAGATAAAGAATACGGCGAAATATTAACTCCTGCAGATATGAAATCTCCATATATTGTAGAAAATAAAAATCATACTTATGTAGACTACGATAATGTATTCAAAAGAGACGGACAAAAATTCCAATTAGAAAAAGCATATAAAAATTTCAAAAAATTAAGAGCAAATTCAGTATTGAAAAAAGAATTTGAAGCATTTAAAAATAATAATAAATACTGGCTTGAAAAAGATGCTCTATTTGAAGCGGCAGCTGTAGCAAACGGCAGCCGTGATGTAAATACATGGTCAAAAAGAGATAAAAATGTTTTTGCAACGAAAAAAGGTGATACTGCAAGAATAGAACAATTAAAACAAGTTACAAACGAACAAGAAATTAATGTAGTTGATTTTGAAGAATTTATTCAATTTATAGCAGATAAACAACAAAAAGAATCAAAAGCAAAATTTAATGCTCAGGGCATTGATATCTATGGAGACTGTTTAATCGGCTTCTCAGATAAAGATGTATGGGCTCATAAATCAGCATTTTATCCTACGGCAGAATTTGGTTGCGAATTAGGAAGCGGAGATAAATCTTGCTGGTCTCCCGCAATAGATTTCAGCAAAATAGACGGAGAAGCAGGAGAACTATTATATAACAAGTTTGATACCTTCTTCAAAAGATATAACGGTGTAAGAATAGATGCAGCTTGGCAGCTTATTAATCCTATGATTTGCGAACCTTGGCAGGAAGACGGACACAATGTTTTCGATAAAGAAGGTAATAAATTAGGACTAGAAGTAGGCAGACAACCGGTTGTAGCTAACGGTGGCAGAAAAATTATACAAGATATAGTATTAAAAGCTGCTGATAAAAATAAAATTTCTCATGACAAAGTATTTTTAGAATTGTTAGGTGGTAACTCTTATCAATCATTAGATGCTGTTAAAGGATTAGGCACAACATTAATCCATATTACAAGATATGCAAAAAGTGATTGGGGTAGAGTAAAATACTATGAAGGTTATAACCCTAGTAATAAATATCAAAATATGAGACCCGGAGATTATACAATAGGACCCGGAACTCACGATGATTATAGCTTAATAGAACAAATTGAAAACGGTAAACACAGAGCAGAATTCTTAGCTAATGATTTACATTTAAATCAGGAAGAATTGAGAAGAAGTCCTGCTGCATTATCAAGTGCTGCTTGGGCAGAATTATTTACAACAAGAAATCAATTTGCTACTTTACCTGATATTTTAGGTCAAAATAAAAGAATAAATACACCTAATACACAACAAGGCAACTGGACATACAGAGCTCCTCAAAACTATGAAGAAACTTATCACAAAAACTTAACTCAAGGTAAAGGTTTGAATGTTGCAGATGCTTTAAGTAAGGCAATTAAAGCAAAAAATAACGGTATGGGTAATGCCTTAACCGATAAACTTGATAAATTTGCTAAAATATTAAAACAACAAGGGCCTATGACAACAAAAGAAGCAGATAAAGTTATTAAAGCATAATTTTCCTTATGACATAATAAAAAAAAGAGGCTAAATGCCTCTTTTTTAATGCGAATTTTTTATGTCTAATACTAACATCCTGATTGATTTTATCGGTAAATTATAATATAATTTACTCCTATAGGGATTGAAATGAAGAAAGGAACCGAAACATCATGCCTGCAAAAAGCAAAAAACCAAAAAAAGTTGAAGCTTTAAAAAAGACTGATAATACTCCCGAAAGAGTTGAAACAGTCGAGCAATTTGAAGCCTTAATTTCCAGAGTAAAAAAAGCTCAGGAAATATTTGAAACTTATTCTCAGGAACAAGTTGATAAAATATTCCAAGCCGCTGCAGCTGCTGCAAATAAAGCACGTATTCCATTGGCAAAAATGGCTGTTGAAGAAACAGGCATGGGTGTTTTAGAAGATAAAATTATAAAAAATCACTTTGCTTCAGAATATATTTATAATAAACATAAGAATGCAAAAACTTGCGGTATCATTAGTGAAGATATTGAAAACGGTATTAAAGTTGTAGCTGAACCTTTAGGTATTATAGCAGGTATTGTTCCTACAACCAACCCGACTTCAACCGCTATTTTTAAGTCATTACTGGCATTGAAAACAAGAAACGGTATAATCTTTTCACCGCACCCGAGAGCAACAAAAAGTACAATAGCTGCCGCTAAAATAGTTTTAGATGCTGCAGTAGCAGCAGGTGCTCCCGAAAACATTATAGGTTGGATTGATGTTCCTTCTGTAGAACTTTCAAATGCATTAATGAAACATCCTGATATGGATTGTATTTTAGCTACGGGCGGTCCGGGCATGGTTAAAGCAGCTTATTCATCAGGAAATCCTGCATTAGGTGTCGGTCCTGGTAATGTTTCTGCCGTAATTGATGAGACAGCAGATATTAAAATGGCTGTTTCTTCTATATTAATGTCAAAAACATTTGATAACGGGATGATTTGTGCATCTGAACAATCCGTAGTTGTTGTAGACAGTGTATATGAAGAAGTCAAAAAAGAATTTTTATACAGAGGAGCTTATCTTTTAAGCAAAGCTGAACAAAAGAAATTGGTTGACCTTCCCTTTATTGATGTTAAAAGAGGTACTGCACATGCTGATATAGTAGGTCAAACGGCACACAGAATAGCTGAACTCGCAGGATTTAAAACTCCTTTGCACGCAAAAATACTTCTTGCCGAAAGACCAAAAGTTGATTGGAATGACCCGTTTAGCAGGGAAAAATTATCTCCAATTTTAACTATGTATAAAGCTAAAAACTTTAAAGAAGCATCTGAAATGGCTTATGAATTGGTTTTAAAAGGCGGAGCAGGTCATACATCCGTTCTTTATACAGACGACAGAGTAAAAGAAAGAATTAATGAATATGCCGAAAAAATGCCTACTTGTAGAGTTTTGATAAATCAGCCGTCATCTCAAGGAGGTATAGGCGACTTATATAACTTTAAACTTGAACCGTCACTTTCTTTAGGCTGCGGTTCTTGGGGAGGAAACAGTGTTTCCGGTAATATCGGAGTTGAAAATTTATTAAATTACAAAACCGTAGTTGAAAGGAGAGAAAATATGTTATGGTTTAAGGTTCCGCCTAAAGTTTACTTTAAAAGAGGCGCAACAGACCTTGCACTTAAAATTCTTAAAGGTAAAAAACGTGCATTTATTGTAACAGACAGCTTCCTGTTTAACTCCGGTGCGGTTGATAAAATCACAAGAGTTTTACATGAAATAGGTATTGAATATCAAATTTTCTTTGATGTAAAACCTGATCCGACATTATCTACAATAAATCAAGCAATGGCTGTATTAAGACCATTTGAACCTGATATTATTATTGCATTAGGCGGCGGTTCTCCTATGGATGCAGCTAAAATTATGTGGCTGATGTATGAACAGCCTGATGTTAACTTCTCTGATATTTCTATGAGATTTATGGATATAAGAAAGAGAATCTGCCAAATTCCTGATTTAGGTAAAAAAGCGACAATGGTTTGTATTCCTACAACATCAGGTACGGGTAGTGAAGTAACGCCGTTTGCTATTATTACGGATGATGATACGCATGTAAAATATGCTATTGCTGATTATGCTCTGACTCCTAATATAGCAATTATAGACCCGAATTTTGTTGACGGTATGCCGAAAGGCTTAACTTCGGCTTCAGGTATTGATGCTCTTGTTCATGCTTTTGAAGCTTATGTATCATCAATGGCAACAAACTTCACAAATTCAAATGCGTTAGAAGCTACAAAACTTATATTCAGATACTTAGAACGTTCATACAAACAAGGTGCAAACGATCCTATTGCAAGAGAAAAAATGCATTACGCAGCAACAATTGCAGGTATGGCATTTGCAAATTCGTTCTTAGGTTTATGCCACTCGATGGCTCATAAATTGGGTGCTATGTACCATGTTCCTCACGGTATTGCTAATGCATTGTTATTCAGACAGATTATTAAATATAACTCGTCTGATGCACCAAGAAAACAAGCTATATTCCCGCAATATAAATTCCCGAATGCAAAAGCTAAATATGGTCAAATAGCTGATGAACTCGGTCTTGGCGGTAAGAATGATGATGAAAAAGTTAAATTGTTAATAAAAGCTGTTGATAAGTTAATGAAAGCTATTAATATTCCTAATTCAATTAAAGAATACGGTATAGATGAAAAAACATTTATGAATAACTTGGATGAATTAGTTGAATTAGCATTTGACGACCAGTGCACGGGTGCAAACCCTGCATATCCGTTAATGGATGAAATAAGACAACTGTATATTGATGCATATAACGGTGTTGTTTAATTTCTATGGAACTATTAAGAAGAGGCTTATTATAAGCCTCTTCTTTTTTCATTTAATTTTCTATATATTCATATATATTATATTTTTCTGTGGGATCAATTGTATATGAAGAAGAATATATTTTTTTTAGTTTATTTTCTTGTCCATATTCGAGACCGTTATCACCATCTATATATTTAGGTCTTATAACATATAATTTGGAATTGTTGTTTTTTGACGTCTCATATTCTAAATATGATATCCAAGAACTAGGTGTAAAAAAGTAGTATGATGCTTTATCCCATTTTACGTATTTCAAATTTTGGCTTCGCAAAACAGAGTATAATTTATGAGTACTGTCAAGATAATAAACCAGAGAAATATTAGCAGGCTCATTATCTATAAATATTTTTGAATTATCTGATAATATATTTTGCTGTATATATTTTGCCGTTTCTTTTGCATCGGAATAATTATATTTAATATCTTTAATGTAATACAAACAGCCATTAATCAATGTTAAAAAGAAAAGTGAAGAAACAAGAATTATTACAATTTTATTATTTCGTATTTGTTCTATTGAATCCATTGCAATCCATATGCAAAAAATTAAAATTATATAGTATGAAAAAATTCTTGTTATATATAAAATTCCACCACCATATAAGACTACATATATTATTATTTGAAATAGAAAATTAAATAAAGAAATGATGAATAATTTTTTTGAATACTTATACAAATATATATTAATAGCTATAAATATCAGTGCATAAGCAGTGATTAATGATTTAGCAAAAATTGTATATTTGTATATTCCTTGTTGAAAATCAAATAATAATGAATTGGCAAAAAATATTGATAATGTTTTAAATATTCTTGGAACAACATTTGTGAAGTTAAATGAAATATAAAAATTATTACCAGCTACATCATGCAACTGAAAAATACAAGTAAATATGCTTAATAAAATAATCATTGCAGCAAAAATAAATTGTTTTTGTTTAATTTCTTTAAAATTATCATAAATAAATATGATAAACATAATACCGGTAAATATAAGCATAATAGCATGGGTATTTGCAATTAGAGCAATAATTATTCCGTATAAAACAGGCTGTTCTTTTTGTTTTGAGTATAAAATAGCTGCTAGAAATACTAAAACAGGTATTATTGCATAATTTCTTGCCATAACAGGTAAAAAATAAAGAAATCCCGCACTCGAAATAATAGCAATTTTAATAATATTTGAAAAGGGAGATTTATATAAAAGAATAAATACTGCCAGACACATTGATAACCAGCAAATTAACTGCATAAATATAATATTAGATGTCAATTTTGCAAAAGGCATTACCAGTAAATAAAATAATGCGGGATGACCTTCATTATGAAGATGTATAAATAGTTCCGGGATAGATAAATATTTACAAATCTGCCATACTTGAGCTTCATCAGCCCATATTTCATGATGTAATACCCCCAATATTGTTATTACTGCATATAAGAATGTTAAAAATATTGATAAAACAAGTTTTTTATTCATTATTTTCCTTTGCTAAAAATAAGAGAATCTAAAAGATTCTCTTATTAATATATTAAACTCTTCTTTTGCGAGCTGCTTCAGATTTGCGTTTTTTCTTTATGCTTGGTTTTTCGTAACGCTCGCGGCGTTTGATTTCTGAGAGTATACCTGCTTTTTGGATTTTCTTCTTAAATCTTTTTAAAGCGCTTTCGATACTTTCATTATCGCCAACTCTTACTTCCGGCATTATTTTCACCACCTTCATAATTGCATATCTATATTGTAATCAGATATTAACAAGAAAATATTACAATTTCAAGTGGGAATGTTTAAAAATGTAAACGTAAAAAAATCCCCCGACCTAAATCGAGGGATTTTAAATTTATCTTAACTATCTATTATTCCGGAATAGATAAGTCTTGAGTTAATTTTAACCATACATAGTCACCTGTATTAGCTTTGTATGTTCTACCAGGAGTTGTTAAACCTGTTAATAAACCAACACCAGCACCTACAGGAGTACCGATTGCAACGCCTCTGCAGAAGTGACCGCTACCATCAGCACCATCAGCTGCAGCGAGACCAACGCCTGCGCCACCACCGAGTACTGCACCGCCAACTGTATAGCCAAGCGGTTTAGCCCATCTGTTTTCTGTTAAAACACCATCGTGGTTAAGAACTTCAGCATTGAAAGGAACTACAACGCCGTTTGGTAAAGTTAATGTTTCAAATTCTACAGTAACTTTATCATTTTTGTTCCACCATTTTTTACCTTCGATAGAAGTAATGTGTGCTTTCATTTTTGTGTCAGCAGGGATAACAAGAGTACCTTCTTCTGTATAGATATCATGTTTAGCTGTGAAGATAACTTCATCACCAACTTCAGCATCTTTTGATGTGAAGTATGTATCGAAGTAACCTCTGATGATATTTTCAGCTAAAACGATTTTTCTTAAGTTTGTAATTTGAACTTCATTTACTTCAGCTTTTTTAGTTTCATTTAAGTGTTCTGTTCTTAAAAGAGTTTCTTTATTTAAGTATTGATCTTTAACAGCACCTAATTTTTGTTTTAATTTGTATAATAAAACTGCAGCTTCAGCTCTGTTTAAGTTCTTGTTAGGTAATAATTTGTCAGCATCCGGATAGTTAACATATACATCTAAATCAATAGTTTTTGCATATTGAGCAACAGCCCAAGCCGGAATATCAGCTTTATCTGCAAATGGTGCTAATGATTTCGGATTACCTTTGAAATCTTTTGTAATATGGCTTATTACAGAAGCAGCTTCTGATTTAGTCATAATTCTGTCCGGTTTAAATGTTCCGTCATTGTAACCATAAATTAAACCTAGTTTAGAAGATAATAAAATATCTCCATAGTCAGCTCTTGAAGAAACAACGTCTGAGAACGGATTTCTATCAGAAAGATTTGCTTTACCGTGACCTAAAGTTCTTAATAAAGCTGAATTAAAATCTGATCTTGTAACTTCTTTTGTAGGAGCAAATGTATTTTTTGCAACTAAAGGAAGAACATTGTCATTAACAACAGCTGTGATTTCTTTGTTTGCCCAATAATTAGCAGGTACATCGCTATATACTGCAGCATTTGCTGCATTAAATGCGAGCATCATGAAAAATACAGCAAACATAGCTAAAATCTTTTTCATTTTTTTTCTCCATTTTTGTAGTAAACCTAAACTAAACAACTTGATTATATAATAATATACTTTTTAATGCAAATTATTTATTTTTTTTGTGGAAAAATTTTTTCTTATATTATATGCTATAGCTGTTATGATTAGATTTTTTAAAGAAAATAAATTATATTCGTTTTTAATTATTTTTGTGTCTGTATGGATTGCTTTTATTTATGCATATTGTTGCAAAGAATGTACATTTTGGGGTGATGATTTCTTTTACGCAAGAGTATATGATAATATTGATTATTTAAATTGTTTAAAGTTTGTCGGGCATGGAGAAGGATATATTGGTGTTTTCTTGTGTAAATTTTTGTCATTTGGATTACCGCTTCTCTTAAATATACACCCGTATGATTTTATAGGTTTTTCTGAGGGGTTGTTTCGCGGATTTTTTGTCGCATTAATAATTTTGGCTGTTTCCGGATTTGTTAATTTATATGTAAAATCAAAAAAAACATATTTAATAACTTTTATTTTTTTAACTATATATTTCTTTTTAACTTTTATAGTAGAAAATTCAGGATTTCAGGATGTAATATACAGATATTACAGATATTTGTTTGCGCAATTATTTTTTGCTTTGTTTTGGTTCTATATATTTAAAAATATTTTAAATAAAGAAAAGCAGGAAACTTCTGTTTATCAATTAATTTGTATATGTTTTTGCGGATTTTTTATCGGCGGTGCCGTGGAAATTATTTATTTTGTTTCGGCATTATTGGCAATTTTGCTTATTGTGTATAATTTATTTGTAAAAATAATTAGTAATTTAGCTAAAAATAACGAATTCAATTTAAAAAACAGGTTTAATTTAAATATTAATTTCTATTTACCGGTTTTTTTCTTATTTTTGGCAATATCTTTCTCTGTAATGTCTTCAGGTTTTCATTCGGTTGCGGTTGAAGAACGGGGAATTAGCTCATTTATAATAACGAAAGATATTTTAAAAGATTTTCTGAATACCTATTATATTATGCTAATAAAAGAAGAATTTATTTATTGGATTTTATTTATTATTATCTTTTTTGTTTCTTTTTGTTTGGCGATAAAAGAGAAAGAATATAAAAAGCTTATTATTCCGTCTTTGTTTATGTTTGCTATTTTGGCAGTAATGTTTTCTTTGATATTTTGCGGAAAGACCTTTGATGAAATGACAAGAGACAGATTTTGGTTATATCATATTCATATTTTATTGCTGTACAAATTTTTATTAATATATCCTTTTTTAATATTTATCAGTAATATTGCAGAACAAATTGCTTTAAATAAAAAATACATTAAATGGTGTTATTATCTTTTGATTATATTAATTGTAACTTTAATTATTTCTTATAAAAGTCATATTATTTATAATTTTCAAGAAAACAGTTTATTTTTAACTCGGGAACAGAAAATACAGGCATATCAGGTAGAAAAAATTATCAGATACTATACTTTGAATAAAGAGACAGCAAAAATCCCCTATTTTTTAACAGAAAATGGGTTAGAATCATTAAGGGAAGAAATATATCATAAGCCATTACAAATAAAATCCGATTATAAAATATATAAAGACAAAAATATTTTAAAATACGGTTATATAATAACTAATGACAGTACTTTTGAAACATTTTATAAAGATGGCGGTACTTTTACGGCAGATGAAATTAATGATATAAAATTTTCAAGATTATTAGATAAAAATTTTGTTTTAAATCAAAAAAAATAATATAAGTTTGCGAATAATAATGTTTGTGTTAAGATAAAAAAGCACAATGGACTTGTAGCTCAGCTGGTAGAGCAGTTGACTCTTAATCAATTGGTCGGGGGTTCGAATCCCCCCAAGTTCATTTTTATTTTTTGTATCAAAATAGAAAAAGTTTAATTTTGTATTAAATCAAAATCTGTTTTGTGTGGAGAACGTCATAAATGTTTAAGTCAAAAACCTTTGTATTATTATTACTTGTATATATTATTTTTGTTACGATATTTACATATTTTTATATTGGTTCGGAAGCGAAAATATATCAGTCTACTACTATTCTATCTAATTTTTTGTTATTTGATAATATCAATAATATACATACAAAAGGTATTATTAGCTGGCTTATAGATGTTTTTAATGATGTTCAAAAATCTTCTTTAAACATTATACACGTATTGCCTATTTTACCTTTCGTTTGGTCAAAAATGTCAAGATATAATTTCGTACTGGGTGTTTCTATATTATACATGACACCAATTGTACTGATTCTTATAAATCTTGTATATACTAAATTAATAGAATATAGCAAAAAAAATACTTTATTAAATGTTTATATAATAATAACTATTTTGTTTATGCCCTGCATATGGTATGCAGCATTAAGAGGTATTGCGGATTTAATAGGTTTTATATTTGTTTTTTTGGCATTATATTATTCAATAGATAAAAAATTTGAAGAGGAAATGCCAATAAAAGAACCTATAATATTCGGTCTTTTGTTATACATTGCCTTTTTATTAAGACGTTTTTTAATTGTAGAAGATTTTTCGATTGTAGCTGCTGTAATTACTGTTGCATTAATAAGAATATTTTCTTCATATCAGGGAAAAGATATTTATACAAAGATAAAGACACTGTTAAGAAATGCCGTTTTAATTCCATTATTAACTTTTTTTGTTTGTATGTTGATTATACAAACACAGTATTTTATATCAATTATTACATTTAATGATTCTGTTATGGATGCTTATGCTAAGGATCTTCTTTGGAATTATTCCGATTTATATAGGGTAATAATGTCATATAATTTAACTTTATTTGTTGCCTCTTTATTTTTTATTATGTTATTAGTTAAAGATAAAAATGAAAAATGTAAATTTATATTTATATTTACGAGTTTGATTATAAATACAGTTATAAATGGTATGTATATGTTCACGAATATATATGCACTATATTCTGTAATTATAATATACTTAATAATTATAATTTCAATGAGTAAAATATATGAATATATAAACAAAACAACAGAAAAAATTTTTTCTAATATTATAATTTTATTTTTTATACTGGTAAATATTATATGTTTTGTATTATATGTTACTCCATATAAGAATTTGCCTTCATCAATAAAAAATTTAAATAATTGTTTCCCTAAAACATTGGAATTAATGCCATCAACACCATTTTTATACGAATATAGAGATATTGTAAATGAAGTAAATGTTGCGATAAAAAATGATATGGAAATTACAAATAATAAAAATGCAGAAATAGTTTTTTGGGCATATGAAATTGTAGATTTCTCTTCATTTAAAAGTTATATATATTTTGTAGATGATGAATTAAGAAATAATATAATACCGCCAATGGAATATTTTACTTCAGAAGGATATCAATTAAATGATTTAGATGCTGACTATGTAATTGTTGGAGACCCAATGCGTTTATATGCCCAAGAAAAGGATTTTTTGCCTGCCTATAAAGCAAATGAAGCATTTTTGAAAAATGAGAATATAGCAAAAAGTTATAAATTAATATATGAAGGAAATACAACTTTAATGAATTATGAAATTAACAAGGAAGTTGAAGCAAAAGGTTATGTCTACAAAAAAATAAAACCGGTTACTCCGGAGCAGGTAAAAGAGTTAATGGATATTATAGTTAAAGAAGCACCCGAGTATAAAGATGTATATGATGAACAATTAAAAGAATATACAAGAAATTATAATGACAAATATAAAATTTGACGAACAAATGTTCTTATGATAAATTAACAATGTTTCTTTGCAGATATTAAGTCAGAGAATAAATAGCACTTTAAACTGACAAATAAAAACAAAAAAAATAATGGGCGTGTGGCACTCTGCCGAACAAAACGATTAAATATCGTTTTGTGAGAGGGGTAGACGCACAGTTCAGAGAACAAATAGCACTTTAAACTGACAAATAAAAACAAAAAAAATAATGGGCGTGTGGCACTCTGCCGAACAAAACGATTAAATATCGTTTTGTGAGAGGGGTAGAC
>JAEELO010000093.1 GCA_016282705.1 Candidatus Gastranaerophilales bacterium
CCAGCATAACACCGACATACAATATGGCGATTGTCATTGCCTTCTGCAAAAATCCGCAGACAGAACCTGTGAAATTACCCATTATTGAAAGATTGAAACTGGATTTTAAATATTTCCCGAGCTTTTCTTCCCATTTACGGAACATTGAACCTTCTATAGCCAATGATTTAACCGTTTGTACACCCGTAACGGATTCAACCAGATATGAATTTGAATGTGCACCCATTTGGAATTTTTCTTCCAATCTTGCACGAAGTTCAGGTGTAATTGTTAAATATATTATTGCAACAATTGCAATGAAGGTCAGGGTTATCAGTGTTAATTTAACACTGTATATAAACATTATTACAAGGAATACAACTGAGAATAATGAGTCTATAATTACTGATACGGATTTATCGGTAATAAATTCTCTTATACGGTCTAATTCTCGAACTCTTGCAATAATATTACCGACTTGTCTGTTTTCAAAATATACGTAATACAATTTAAATAAGTGTCTGAAAAGTTTTGCGCCTAATTTGGCATCTATTTTATTTGTAGTATGTATAAAAATATAATTACGAGATAAATTTAAGAGTAATTCAAATATTGCAACAACTATAAATGCAACAGCAAGTACGTCTAATGTGGCAATAGTCCTGTTAACAAGAACTTTATCCAAAATAACCTGAGTAAATAATGGAGTTACTAACCCGAATAATTGAACAACAAATGAACCTATTAAAACCTGACTCAATATTTTCTTATATTTGAAAATTTCGTTAAAGAACCATTTAAACCCGAATTTAACTTCGTCATCAAGCAGTTTGTGTCTTAATACAAGAATATAGTCCTGCATTTGTTCCTGAATTTCTTCATAAGAATGGGATTCAGGATGCTTTGCTAACGGAGTTAATGTTAAAACTCTTTTTTCTTCAGGTTTTATACCTAATAAAACAATGTAAGAATTATCCTTTAAATGTAAAATTGCTGGCATAGGATATTTATCTGTTAAATCAGTAAGTTTAAATTTCTTCTTTTTTATCTTAAATCCTTTGTTTTTAGCAATTCTGATTATTTCTTCAGGTGTAATATCCGCTGTTTGAATACCGTACTCACGAACAATAGCCCGCATATCAATATCGATATTGTTCATTTTTGCAACAATTTCAAGTGAGATAAGTCCTGAATTTACGTTTTTTGGTCTATGTTCTTCTTCGTGTTGTATTTGATTTTCCATTTATATTATTACCTTGTTATTTAATAATCCGTTAATATTTGTATGCCTTTTGTTATTGCTATTGCAGTTATTCTGTTCTTTTCCAATTCTATTTGTCTTTGCAATAACTCTATTTTACCTTCATTCTCTTCTATCGGTGATATAACTTTTTTATTGGAAAGCTTTGTTAATGATTTAACTTTTTCTTTTAATTCATCTACAGCCATTGTATTTGCTTGAGTTTGTTCATCCAAATACATAAGATTAGAACGCATAACTGCAAGTCTTGTCATTAATTCAGCAATCGCTTTATCTCTTTCTATTTGTAATTGTTTATATTCTAATTCTGCTTTTCTTACGTTTGCACTATTTTGAAATCCGTCAAAAACCGGCATATTAATTGAACCGCCTACCGTAAAGTTAGATGGTTCTATACTGCTGAATGCTTTAGGGTAACTTGAATGATCGGAACCATATACATAATATCTGCTATATGCGGTAACTTTA
The DNA here is from genome assembly GCA_016282705.1 of Candidatus Gastranaerophilales bacterium. Classification (GTDB taxonomy): domain Bacteria; phylum Cyanobacteriota; class Vampirovibrionia; order Gastranaerophilales; family Gastranaerophilaceae; genus Avigastranaerophilus. Next base: position 1,709 of record JAEELO010000093.1, read on the forward strand.
GGTAAATAGTTTCGTTTCGCAATTTTTACTTCAAGTTCTTTTTTCTTCAAATTCTTTTCGTGAATTTGCCAAATTATACTTTTTGTATAGTCTTTAAACTCCATTACATTGAAATCAGGTTTTTTTAATTCATCTATAGTCAGATTTTCCGCATTATAATTTTCGCCAGTGTAAAAAGACAACCAGTTTACTGATTCGGCAAATATCTGATACAACTCCATAATTCTGCTTTGTAATACATTAACTTCCGTTTGCTGGTCATTCAATTCCGTAGATGAAATTTCCTGTGCGTCACGTAAACGTTTTTTTAACTCGAGATTTTTTTCGGCAAGCTCTAATATCTGTTTATTTAATTCTATTTGAATACCTGTAATAAGAATTTTTGAATAATTGTCAAGCAGGTTGAGATTAAGTTCTTGTAGCTGTTGTTGTTCTTCCAGTTCTTTTAGTTTAACATCTTCTTTTGCTATATCCATTCGGCCTTTTCTAACTCCGAAATCAAATACGTTATAGCTCAAAGTAATACCAAATACAGATTGGTATCTTGTATAAGGATTGATAAATGCATCACCTATTGACATTATGGTTGTCTCATTTATGTCACGGAAGTTTTTTGTATATTCTGTTCCGGCACTTACATTCAATTTAGGAAAATATTCAGAGCGCGAACTTCTTATATCCTGCTTTGAAATTAATATATTAAAATCTGCTATTTTAAGGTCGTAAGAGTGAGATTCCGCTTTTTTTAAGACATCATCAAAACTTATAGAAGATACTAATGGTCTGTTACTTTCAGTATCTGCATTTTGATTGTCATTCAGTTCTATTTCATTTATTGCATAAGAAGGAATATGCAGGGAAAACAGAGCTATTAAAAATAGTATAAAATATTTATAAAAATTCATTTAAATTCCTTCTTCTCTTACATAAAAATTATATAACAAGCATATTTAGTTTCCATTTAAAAACCTGTCTTTTTAATAAATCTTTATGATTAAATTGTAGCCGTAAAAGACAAGGAACACCTTGTAAAGATTGAGGGAATATGGTATATTTACAATATTCGTCACTAACAATTAAGGTTTATATGATAAATAAAGATTTTAAATGCTTACAAAACAAAAAGGCTTTTACTTTAGCCGAAGTTCTTATTACTCTTGTAATAATAGGCGTTATTGCGGCAATTACAGTACCTCTCATAATTGTCGGTTTTCAAAAAGAAGCCACTCTTACAAGATTAAAGAAAACTTATTCAACATTAGCTCAAACTACAAACCGAGCAATAGCTGATAACGGGCCTGTAGCAAGTTGGGAAATAATTGGAGCCTCAAATACTTTTAAAGGAGCTATGGATACTACTGAAAGATATTTAACTCCCTATTTAAGTACTCTAAAAAAATGTGAAAGTTATAATGAAACAGACTGCCATTTTATTATATACGGATTACACGGACAAGAAATTAGTAATACAAATAAAGCTCCGTTTAATACTTCATATCTGTTTTATCTTGCTGATGGTACTTTAATTGCAACAAATGTAATTAAAGCTTCGGATAGAAACCGTATTATAGTAACTATTGATATCAACGGCAAACAGCCTCCAAACAGAATGGGAAGAGATATATTCAGAATGGAATATTATTTGGGATCATCAGGAGCATATTCAAAATTTAACGGAAAATTTGTTCCGACATATGTAGATTATAGCAGGGCAGACTTATTATCAAACAAGGCTGACCGTTGCAATAAAAAACAAAACGGAGATGCGTGTTTCTCTCTTATAATGAAGGACAATTGGCAAATCAAACCTGATTATCCGTGGTAATGTAGATATATTAATAACTTTTTTATAAATTCTTGTAAAAAAAATCAATACTTAATAATATATATTTATGAATATTATTTTTCTACACAGAAATTTTCCGGCTCAATTCAAGTATTTAGCATCAACTTTGGCTAAAGACCCTAATAATAATGTTATTTTTGTTACCAATAACACGAATACAAAAACATTTGGCGGAATAAAAAAGGTTGTATATAAACTTAAAAGACAAGTGCCTGATGATTGCCACCGATATTTGCGATTTTATGAAGAGACAATTATTCATGGACAATCCGCGGCAGAAGCATTAATCAGTTTGCAATTACAG
>JAEELO010000094.1 GCA_016282705.1 Candidatus Gastranaerophilales bacterium
GAGCTTTAGCTCTCTTTAAATGGTGCGTCTGGCGCGATTCGAACGCGCGACCTATCCCTTAAAAGGGGAGTGCTCTACCTGCTGAGCTACAGACGCATATTCAATTTTCAATTCCTGTTCTATCCCTCAGCAGGTAGAGCTTAGTCTCTATATTTGTCTGAATTTTACTTCGTAAAATATCAGACTGGCTGCTGAGCCACAGACGCATTCCTCTATTTCTATCTAACAATATCAAGAACATTTTTTATAGTCAATAAGTTTTTTTATATTCTTAATTTTAGTAATAAAAATGGCGGTATTTTTACCGCCTGTTCTGTTATGAATTGATTAATGAGAGTGTGCATTTCTGCACTGTAGTATTGGGTTCCTCTTTCACCATAGATATTGTGTTAAATAGTGTTTTCTGATTCCCTTCTCTCTTTAAAACGATATTCAATTTTTTTAGTTCATTTTTTATTTGCATTAAAAAACAGCATGTATTTACATGCTGTTTCTTTATATTAATAAAACTCTATTTAAACGGATTTTCTAATATTATTGTCTGTTCTCTATCCGGTCCCACACTTATTATTTTTATAGGAATTCCTACAAGTTCTTCCAATTTGTTTAAATATATTTTTGCGTTTTCAGGTAAATCATTCATGCTTTTTGCACCTGAAATATCAGACTTCCAGCCTTTAAATGTTTCATAAACAGGTTCTAAATATTTATGCAGGTTAATATTTGTAGGATAGTCCTTATAAATTTTTCCGTTACGTTTATCTTTGTATGCATTACATATTTTTAATTCTTCAAAATCATCGAAAACATCCAGTTTCGTTATTGCCATTTCGGTTAAACCGCCTACAAGTACGCAATATCTTGATAATACCGCATCAAACCAGCCGCAGCGTCTTGGTCTGCCTGTTGTAACTCCGAATTCGCCTCCTATGGTTCTTATTTTCTCACCTGTTTCATTATTAAGCTCCGTCATAAACGGACCTTCACCGACACGTGTTACATATGCTTTTGTTACACCTATTACATTCTTTATATGAGTCGGTCCTATTCCGCTTCCTGTTGCAGCACCTCCTCCAATAGGGTTTGAGCTTGTTACAAAAGGATATGTTCCGTAATCTATATCTAACATTATGCCTTGTGCGCCTTCAAATAAGATTTTCTTATCTTCTTTCAATGCGCCTGATAATTTGTCTACCCAATCATCGCAGACATACGGTCTGAATATTTCCGCATATTTTTTACAATATTCAAGCATTTCTTCTTTTGAATACGTTTTTGTTCCGTATACTTTTTCAAGCATTTTATTCTTTAACGGTAAAATGGCATCCAGTCTTGAGTTTAATAGTTCTTCATCATATAAATCTTGAATTTTTAAACCATATCTGCCAATTTTATCGGAATAAGTAGGTCCTATGCCTTTTTTTGTTGTCCCTATTTTATTTTTTCCGGAATTATCTTCGCTTATTCCGTCTATATCTATATGATACGGAAGAGTAATTGTTGCTAAAGGACTAATTTTTAATGAGGATAAATCCACACCTCTTTCTTTTAATTCGGTTGTTTCTTTTAAAAATGTTTCGGGGTGTATTACTGTTCCTGCCGCAACAAAACAAAATTTATTTTTATAAAGTACACCAGAAGGAACAAGGTGAAATTTGTATGTTTCATTATTTGCAACTACCGTATGACCGGCATTACATCCGCCTTGATATCTGATTATTACATCAGCATATTCTGCAAGCAAATCCGTAATTTTTGCTTTTCCTTCGTCTCCCCACTGTGCCCCAACTACAACCGTATTATTCATAAAATTAACCTCTCTAAAATGGTTCTTACTAATTTATTATAGAACAAATAGAAGATATTTTTTGCAAAAAAAATTTTTATATGTTTTATTCATAATGTTTATAATAAAATATCAATATACACTACACGAAATATTAGGAAACATTAATAATGGATAACACGAAGATAAGAAACGTGGCAATTATTGCTCACGTTGACCACGGTAAAACAACGCTTGTGGATAGTATTTTGAAGCAAACGGGTGTTTTCAGAGAAAATCAACAGGTACAAGAAAGAGTTTTAGACTCCAATGATTTGGAAAGAGAAAGAGGTATAACAATTCTTTCAAAGAATGTATCTGTTAAATATAAGGGTTATAAGATTAATATTGTTGATACTCCCGGACACGCAGACTTTGGAGGCGAAGTTGAACGTGTTTTAGGAATGGTTGATGGCGCTCTTCTTATCGTTGATGCGGCAGAAGGCCCGATGCCTCAAACAAGATTTGTACTTTCTAAGGCTCTTGAATTAGGTATTAAAATAATTGTTGTTATTAATAAAATAGATAAAACAGGCGCAGACCCCGATGGTGCAGTTGATAAGGTTTTCGACCTGTTTACGGAATTGACGGATAAAGAAGAATTAATTGATTTTCCTTATGTATATGCAAACGGTCTTGCGGGTTTTGCAAAAATAAATCTTGATGATGAATCTGATAATTTAGAACCGTTATTGGATTGCATAATAAAAGAAATTAAATATCCGTCGGGTAATAAAAATAAACCGCTGCAATTTCAAGCTACAACATTAGACTATAATGATTATGTCGGCAGAATTGCAATAGGCAGAGTCCAAAACGGTATTATAGAATCTCAGCAGCAAGTAAATTTAATAAAAACAGACGGCACTATCGAAAGAGGTAAAATAGCAAAACTATATGTATTTGAAGACCTCGGACGTGTTGAAACACAAGATGCCGTTGCAGGTGATATTGTTGCTGTAACAGGTTTTGAAGATATAAAAATAGGAGAAACAATAACGGAATTGAATTGCACGGAAGCGCTTCCGTTAATTAAAATTGATGAACCTACCCTTCAAATGATATTTTCCGTAAATGACAGTCCTTTTGCAGGTCAGGAAGGTAAATTTGTTACCTCAAGACAGGTTAGAAAAAGACTGTATGACGAATTGGAAAAAAATGTAAGTCTTAGAGTTGAAGATATGGATACAACGGAAAGTTTCAGAGTTTCAGGCAGAGGCGAGCTTCATTTAAGTATATTAATAGAAACAATGCGTCGTGAAGGTTATGAATTCCAAGTTTCAAAACCCGAAGTTATTACTAAAACCGTTAACGGTGTTTTAATGGAACCTTATGAAAATTTACTTGTAGATGTTCCTGAACAATATGCAGGTGCTTGTATAGAAAAACTTTCAAATCGTAAGGGTGAAATGCTTCATATGCAGAATACAAAAGGCAGAACAATGCTCACCTTCTCTATTCCGGCAAGAGGTTTAATAGGATTTAGAGGTGATTTTATCAGAATGACACGCGGTGAAGGAATTATGAATCATACCTTTGATAAATATAAACCATATGCAGGTGATATTTCAAAACAAAGAAACGGCTCGTTAGTATCTCATGAACAGGGTGAAGCTATTCCTTATGCGCTTGCTCAATTTGAAGACAGAGGAGTTTTCTTCTTAACACCTAAAACAAAAGTATATAGAGGCATGGTCGTAGGCGAACATAACAGACCTCAAGATATTGAAATTAATGTATGTAAAACAAAAAAATTAACAAATATGAGAAGTTCAACAGCAGATGTAATGGTTACATTGCAAGCACACAGAAAGATGTCGCTTGAAGATTGTATGGAATACATTGGTGATGATGAACTTCTTGAAATTACTCCTCAAAATATCAGAATAAGAAAAGCTGACTTAACAAGAGTAAGATTTAACTAAATTATTAAAACCGATTTATTTTCAAATCGGTTTTAAATTTAAATGTTTTTTTGATAGAGTAATTATATATTTATCTAAAAGTCATTGGAGGCATTATGCAGGAAACAACAAATACAAAAGAAATAAATTCTTCCATAGATACAATCAGACAAGGAAGAATACAAAAAGCTAACGATTTAAGAGAAAAAGGGGTTAATCCTTATCCTTATAAATTTGATAAAACAGCTTCTGCGAAAGAACTTCAAGATAAATATAAAGACCTTAAAGAAGGTGAAGAAACAACGGACAGATATAGTGTTGCAGGTCGTGTAATGGCTATAAGAAATTCCGGAATGTTTATAGATTTAATGGATGATACAGGAAAAATTCAAATTTTTTCACATAAACAAAATATAGATGAAACTAAATTAAAATTATTAAAACTTGTTGATATCGGTGATATAGTAGGTTTTACAGGAGATATAAGAAGAACTCCGCGCGGTGAATTAAGCATAAAAGCAGTTGATTTAGAAATATTAACAAAATCACTTAAACCGCTTCCCGAAAAATTTCACGGTCTGACAGACGTTGAAACAAGATATCGTCAAAGATATGTTGATATGATTATGAATCCTGAAGTAAAAGAAACCTTCAGAAAAAGAGGATTAATAATTCAAAAAATAAGAGAATTCCTTACTTCACAAGGCTTTTTGGAAGTTGAAACACCAATGCTTCATTCTCAAGCAGGCGGTGCTAATGCAAGACCTTTTGAAACTCACCATAATGCATTGGATATTCCAATGTATATGAGAATAGCACCGGAATTGCACTTAAAAAGACTTATGGTTGGCGGTTTGTCTGAAAAAATATTTGAAATAAACCGCTGCTTCCGTAATGAAGGAATTGACTCTCTTCATAATCCTGAATTTACTACAATAGAGCTTTATCAGGCTTATGTTGATTATAATGACATGATGACGTTAACGGAAAATATGGTTGCCTTTGTTGCAAAAGAAGTATTGGGTACAACAAAGATTAAATACGGCGAAAATGAAATTGATTTAACTCCGCCATGGGACAGAAAAACCATGATAGGTTCTATAAAAGAAGCAACAGGTGTTGATTTTGCCGATTATGCAACAGCGCAAGAAGCAGAAGAAGCAGCTAAAAAACTTGGTGTTGAACTTGAAGAAAATATGAACTGGGGTAAAATTGTTGAAGCTGTATTTGAAGATAAAGTTGAACCTTATATAATTCAACCGGTTCATATAATGGATTACCCGAGAGAAATTTCGCCCTTAGCAAAAGTTCATAGAAATAATCCGAGATTAACAGAAAGATTTGAATCTAAAGTTAACGGTTGGGAACTTGCAAATGCTTTTTCTGAGCTGACAGACCCAATTGATCAAAGAGAAAGATTTGAAGCACAAGCCTTAGCAAAAGCCCAAGGTGATGAAGAAGCTTGTGACATCGATGAAGATTTTATAAATGCTCTTGAATATGGAATGCCTCCGACTGGTGGCATGGGCATGGGAATAGACAGGCTTGTTATGTTACTTACAAATTCATCTACGATTCGTGATGTAATTGCCTTTCCAACTATGAAAAATAAATAGTTTGAGCCAGAAATAAATACTGTATTGAAAATTAGCTATTGACATAAATAAAAAAACAGCTATAATCATAGTGTGGTATTTAATGAAAGGGGTTTAAACCATGAATAAAGAAGAATTAGTACAAGAAATTTCAAAAAAAGCAAAAGTTACTCAAAAAGATGCAGCTGAAGTTTTAAATGCACTTATGTATACTATTGAAAAGACAGTTGCTAAAGGTAAAAAAGTTACTTTAGTTGGTTTTGGTACATTCGAAGCTAGAAAAAGAGCTGCTAGAACAGGTCGTAACCCACAAACAGGCGCTAAAATTAAAATCGCTGCTAAAACAGCTCCTGTATTCTCTGCAGGTAAAAAATTCAAAGAAATTGTTGATGGCAAAGTAGCTGCTAGAAAATAATTTTTTAATTTTAAAGATATGTAAAGGGGAAGTTAAGTTATCTTAACTTCTTCTTTTTTTGTTTCATAATAAGTATATGACCAAGCAAATAACCGAAATACTTGAATTTGATAAAGTTCTTTCTTTTCTCAGTGAGCATGCAATAAGCTCTTTGGGTAAAGAAAGATGTCTGAATGCTGAAATATATAACAATGTTAATCAAATAAAATATGAACTTTTGATAACTACACAGGCAAGGTTAATTATAAATAATGCTATAAATGTTCCTTTAGAAAATATTTTTGAAGTTGAAAAAATTTTAAATGATGCAAAAAAACAGTTAAGACTTGCAGAACAGGAAATTGTTGATATCGCAAAAACACTCAGAACTTCAAGATTAATGAAAAATTTTCTTGGTGAAATTTCTAGAGATTATTTTGAATTATCGGAATTTAAAAATTCTTTATATTCTGATAAAGAGCTGGAAGATAGAATATTTAATACATTTACTCCGTCATATACCGTGAAAGAAGATGCAACAGCCGAATTAAAACGCCTTTATCAAATGTACAGAGATACTAATGCAAATGTAAAAACTTGTATTTCTTCACTATTACAAAATTCGGATTTTACATCAAATCTTCAAGATACTGTTTATACGCAGCGTGACGGAAGAACAGTTTTTCAGGTTAAAGCGGAATGTAAAAATAAGGTTTCGGGTATTGTTCATGATATATCTCAAAGCAATCAAACATTTTTTATTGAACCTGAAATACTTGTAGGTCTTAATAATAAGATAAGAGAAATTGAAGTTCAAATAAATATAGAAACTGAAAAAATATTAAAAACTCTTTCTTTGGAAATAGGAAAATATGCGCAAGAAATAAGTATTTCTAATAAACAACTTATAGAATTAGATTTTATTTTTGCTAAAGCAAAATATTCGGCTTCTTTCGACGGAATTGCTGCAAATGTTTCATCAGAGAAAGTTATTAATCTTAAAATGATGAGAAATCCTGTGTTAATAAAGTCTAAAAAAGTAATTGTAGAAAATGATTTTCATATTGATATAAATAAAAATTGTATGATAATTACAGGCTCAAACACCGGCGGTAAGACAGTTGTATTAAAAACGGTAGGATTATGTACTCTAATGACAAAAGCAGGCCTTCATATTCCTTGTTATGAGGCTGAAATATATCCTTTTAAAAAAGTTTATGCTGATATCGGAGATGAACAAAGTATAGTTCAAAATCTTTCAACTTTTTCTTCTCATATGACGAATATTGTTAACATTGTTAATCATGCAGATTATGAAACATTAATATTACTGGATGAAATTTCTGCAGGAACCGATCCAAAAGAAGGTGCATCAATAGCGCAATCAATTCTTGAATATTTGCAAAAAAGAGGTGCTTTTGTAATTACAACTACTCACTACGGAGAATTAAAATCACTGGCTTATTTAAAAGAAGGATTTATAAATGCTTCTGTCGAGTTTAATATTAATACTCTTAAGCCGACATATAAACTTTTAATAGGTATTCCGGGGGCAAGTAATGCTATTTCCATCAGTAAAAATCTCGGTTTAAAAGATGAAATTATTGAAAATGCCAAAGATACTTATTTTAATCAAAAAGATAATACTGCTAAAGTCTTGGAAGAGCTGCAAAAAACACAGCAAGAACTTACTGATTCAAAGAAGATTATTGAAGAAAAAGAAGAAAACGTAAAACGATTAGAACAAAGCTTAAATGATAAATTAAATGAAGTTAAAAAAGAAAAAAAGAAAAATATCGGAATTTATAAAAAGAAATATGAAACTTCTCTGGATGAAGCAAGAGAAGAAATTAAAGATATTTTAAAAGAAATGCGTGAAGAAAAATCAGAAAAAATTGCAAGACGAAGTTTTCACAGGCTTGCAGGTATAGAAACAGCTATGCGTTCAGACTTTAGAAAAGATGAAGATGAAATTGCAGAAAAGTATACTCCAATTGATTGGGAAAATATAAAAATTGGCGATAAAGTAATGATTATGGATTTAAATCAAGAAGTAACGATTCTTAAGATGCCTGATAAAAACAAAAATGTATATATTCAGCTTGGTTTAATGAAAATGAAAATAAAGCAAAATAAACTTGCAGTATTGAATAAGTCTTTGATAAAACGTGAACAAAAAGCAAAAGTAACATATAAACAGAATTTTGCAATTGAACGTCGTTCGTTATCTCAAACCTTGGATTTAAGAGGCTATAGATGTGAAGAAGCACTTGATGAAATAGAAGCTTATCTTGATAAAGCAAGTCTTGTTAATTTATCTCCTGTATATATAATTCACGGACATGGTACAGGTGCTTTAAAACAAGTTATTAGAGATTATCTTGCAAGTTCGCCTTATGTCGCTAAATTTCGCCCCGGGGAAAATGCAGAAGGCGGAGACGGTGTAAGTGTGGTAGATATAAATTAAAAAACGGAGATGTTTTCTCCGTTTTTTAAGAATTATAATATATTTTTCTATTTTTTATCCGTTAATAAGAATAAGCTTACTAAATCATTAATTTGAGTTACATTTTTTTGATATTCTTGAACAGATTGTTCTAATTGAAGAATATGAGTTTTGTGCTCTTGAATTTTTACCATACATTCTCTTGTAGAACTGTTTAATTCTTCCTGAACTTCCTGTGCTTCTTTTAAAACATTATTCATAGGAAGACCCATTGCATCAAGAGTTTGTCTTATAATTTGAGCGCCAGTTTGTTTTGTAACACCAACAGGCAATGAACCTATAAGATTTTTTAATATTTGAACATTTTGAGGAATATTTACTTTACCATTTGCAGCAATAACAGAACTTTGCTTATCTTCCTCTTGCTTTATCATTGGGGTATATTCTTGTGATGAAGTTTCTTCTGCTGCAGTAAATAAAGGACTATCCATTATATTAGAAGATATAACTTCTTCTTTTTTCTCTTCATAAATATTTTCGGAAGAATTTGTTAATGTATCTTCTTCTACAATAAAATTATCGTTATTTACAGTACTTTCCTGTACTTCTTCCGTTTCAAGTTCAGGAACATCTTGAATATTCGTTAACGGAATATCGTTGCTTAAAGACGTTTCAGCAGCATCTACAGGTGTAATATCTGCTTCTGCTTGTCTTTTCAATGCTTCCACTATCTTTTTACCTACCCCTTCAGGGAGCTGATTTCTTGTCATAACATACCTCTTTACTTAACAGTAGGATTATATATAAAACATAAAATTAATTCAATTGTGTTATATATCTAAATATTTAAATTTTATTTTTGAAAGTTTTCTCTAGCTGAATAATACTTAATATTATTCACTTTTACAATATGCCAACCTTCTTTTGTTTGTACAGGTTCCGATATTTTCCCTCTTTTTGCACTAAATGCAATTTTTTCTATTTCCGGAAAAAGTCTTCCTTTTTCATAGTATCCTAAATTTCCTTTTTCTTCCTTCGACGGACATTGTGAATATTCAGCAGCCATATCTTCAAATGACTTACCTTCTTCTTCTATCATTTTCTTAATATTAAGAGCTTCTTCTTCGGTATTTACGAGAATATGGCTTAGGTTTACTTCCATTTTATCTGAATTGCCGTGGAAATATGTTATTGGAAAATATATACAAAATGCAATTAAAAGCCAACAAATTATGTGTAAAAAAATTTTCATGCCCAACCCTTATTTTACTTTTATTTAATTATACTGTAAATTTTATGGTGTGTCTAAAATTTATCACATGCAAGAATAGCTGCACCAATCATACCCGAGTAATTACCGGCTTTAGCAAGCTTTATTTTTACCGGAGATACTACGATTTCGTTATTTATTGCTGTTTCAAGTTCTTTTGTATCAATAAATTCTCCCATGCCTCCGGATATTACAATAGTTTCCGTATCAAAAATATTTGTAATATTTATTAATCCGATAATTAAATCTTGCTTCCAGATATTAAATACTTTTTTTGAATACTCATCATTCTTTTTTAAACCGTCAATAATATCATATGTAGTTATTTCTTCAGGTTTTTTAGTTTTATATATACTGTTTTTAAAGATGCTGTCATTTTCTGCAATTTCTTCGGCTGTTTTCTTTAAACCGGTTCCTGATGCGTAGCTTTCAAAACAATTTTTTCTATGGCATGTACAGATTCTGTCTCTGCCGTTAATTTTCATGCTTCCAACTTCACCTGCTTTTCCTGATTTTCCTCTTAAAAGTATTCCGTTAACAATAAACCCTCCGCCGACACCTGTTCCTAATGTTATTGTTATATTATTGGGTTCATTTACGGCAGCACCAACTTTATATTCTGCCCATGCTGCTGCATTTGCATCATTTTCAACAAAAACAGGTTTTTTACTTAATGTGGAAAAATCCAATTTATTATATCCATCAGGCATGTTAGGCGTGGAAGATTCCACTTTTGTATTATCAATATTAACTGCTCCTGCAGTTGCAAAAGCTACAATATCTGTTTTATTATCATATTCCGAGATTATTTGTTTAAATAAATTCTTTAATTCGTCAATATTTTTAGGTGTCGCAGTTTTTTTGATTTCTGTTAAAAAATTACCTTTTTCATCTGTAACCGCATATGTTAATTTTGTACCGCCAACATCTATTGCTAATACTTTTTTCATTTTTATTCCCTCTCGCAAAATCTTTTTGTAATTAATTGCGGTCGTGTTACGGCAGAACCGATAACAACACTGTATGCTCCTAAGTTAAATGCTTTTGTTACTTCTTTCGGTTCCCATATTCTGCCTTCCAATATTATCGGGCAATCTAATTCTTTTGTTAATTTTTCAAGAAGTTCAAAATCCGGACCTTTAATATCCTGTCTTGAATGAATAGTATATCCTGATAAAGTTGTTGAAATTATATCAAAACCCATTTCACGGGCGGAAATACCTTCTTCAAATGTTGAAATATCAGCCATTGCAAGTTTATTATTTTCTTTAATGTATTGCAAAATCTCTTTTAATGTTTCCTTTGGACGCGGGCGTTTTGTTGCATCCGTTGCAATAATATCGGCATTTGCTTCTATCAACTCTTTAACTTCTTTTAATGAAGGAGTTATATACACTATTTCTTTCCAATTATCGGGAAGTTTATTCGGTTTAGTAAGTCCGATTATCGGAATATCAAAAAGCTTTTTAGCATTTTTAACATCTCTTGCACCTGCAAGTCTTAGTCCTGCTGCACCTCCGTTAACAACCGATTTCATCATTGCGGTTAATGCCGTTTCATCATATAACGGTTCATTTGGCATTGCCTGAACCGAAATAATAACCTGATTTTTTAATTTTGATAATATTGTATCCATAATTATTTCTTTGTGCTGACTTTTGCTTTCTTCCAGAGTTCATCCCATTCTTCAAGAGAAAGGTGTTCTAATTCCTTATGTGCGTTTGCTTCCATTTCTTTAAATCTTTTTATAAATTTTTTATTTGCTTTTAATAAAGCCTGTTCCGCATCTATTTTATTCCATCTGGCAAGATTTACAACGGCAAACAAAATATCTCCGAGTTCTTCTTCTTTTTCTTCTTGAGTTTTGGCCTCATTAAATTCTTTTATCTCGGATAAAACGCATTCATTCAAAGACTTTTCATTCGGCCATTCAAACCCGACTTTTACCGCTTTTTTACTTATTTTTTGTGCACTCATTAATGCTGATTGGGATTTTGAAATGCCGTCCATTACAGAGGTTCTGTGAGGTTTTTCTTCTTTTTTAAGTTTTTCCCAATTTTCAAGAATTTCAGCTGTGGAATTGGTTTTGACATTTCCGAAAACATGAGGATGTCTGTGAACAAGTTTATCTGCAAGAGTTTTTGCTACATCTTCAATATCAAAAGCATTTTCTTCTTTAGCTATTTGTGCGTGAAGTACAACTTGCAGTAAAACATCTCCGAGTTCTTCCTGCAAATGCTTCATATCGTTGTCATCAATTGCATCGACTGCTTCGTATGCTTCTTCAAGCATATTTCTTCTTAATGTCTCATGAGTTTGTTCTCTGTCCCATTGACACCCGTTCTCACTTCTTAGAATCCTTATTATTTCAATTAGCCTTTCCAGATTTGGATAATTCATTTTATTTCACCATCTGGTCAACAGTCATTATTAATATACCTTGACCGCCCAATTTTTTTAATCTGTCAATACTGTCAAAAACTTTATCGGCATCAACTACAACGTGCATAACAACATGTTCATCATCTCCTGCAAGTGACATTATAGTCGGAGAAGAAAGTCCCGGTAAAAAGCTTCTGATTTCTTCCAATGCCGTTTTCGGAACATGTGCCATTAAATATTTCTTCTCTCTTGCATCTATAACCGATTTCAATGCTCTTAAAATAACTTGTGTTTTTTCTTTTTTTGTTTCGTTTAAAGATTTATTTGCTATGACAATTGCCGAAGATTTCAAAATTTTATCTATAATTCTGAGTTTATTTGATTTTAAAGTTGACCCTGAAGAAGTTATATCAACTACAACATCAGAAAGTCCTAATCTCGGCGTTATTTCTGTTGCTCCTGAAACTTCAATAATTTTAGGGTTTTTCCCAAGTTTTTCAAAATATTCTCTTGCTATATTCGGAAAAGATGTGGCTATCTTGAGATTTTGAGGCAAATCTGATGATGTTTTATATTCATCTTCTTCTTTTACTGCCACTACCATCTCACAATAACCAAAATCCAAATCCATTATTTTATCAACATCCGATTTTAGTTCGGTTAAAATATCAAATCCCGTAAAACCGATATCTGCAATACCATTTTCGACAAACATCGGAATGTCTTGTGTTCTTACGAATATAATCGAATATTTCCCGTCTTTTGTTGTAACTTGTAGTGTTCTTTCATCTTTTGACGGAAATACCAATCCTGCACAATTAAGTAAATCATATATTTTTTCCGATAATCTTCCCTTATTCGGAATAGCTATTTTTAATATATCCATTATTCTTTTCCTTTAAATTTATTCTTTTTCTTCATCATCTTTTATTGTAATAACAACATCACTTGTATCACAATGGACTCTTACAGGATTATGAGTATAATGGAAACGGGATATTGCAGGGATTTTTTTCTGCATTGCTTTTATCATATCGTTTGTAACTGAGGTATTATAACCTATTATTTCGGAGTTTGTTACTTTTGTTGATCTTCCCATACAGTCAACATCATATCCTAAAGTTCTTAATTCTTCTCTTATTGCCATAGCTTCAAGCTCTTTAGCACGAGAATACATAATACCAACACTAATATCGTTATATGCAAGATTAATTTTTTGTCTGTAAATTAATCTGTTTATAATTTGTTGAGTTTTTTCAGGGTCTAAAATCCAATAACTTACAATGCCTTTTTTATTAGGAGCACCGGGAAGCATAACAAATTCAACTTTGTTTAAATCAATATCACGAGCAGCTGCAGCATATTGTGACATTTGATATAAATTTAAATCGGTTCTTGTATATAAACTTGCTATTTTTAATGCTTCAGGTATCTTTTTGAGTGCTTCAGGAGATTTTACCTGTTCAATTAATGCTTTAATAAATTTTTGCTGACGATGAACTCTGCCTATATCTCCGAGATAATCTTTCCTGAATCTTAAATATTCTTCTGCCTGTGCGCCTGAAAGAACATAATCACCTTTTGTAAAATTGATATGTAATTTAGCGCTATAGTCATCATATTTCATATTTTGGTCTATATGAATAGGAACACCGCCAATAGCATCAATTAACTGTCTTACACCTTCGGCATTTACTATTATATAGTTATGTATTTTTATTCCGAGAGTTTCTTCTATAGTTTTTTTCGTTAATTCAATACCGCCTAAAGCATATGCAGCATTGATTTTTTGAACACCATGACCGTCTGAGATATATACTTTACTGTCCCTTGGTATAGAAATAGCATTGACACTTTTTCCGTGCATATCTATATTTAAAATTATCATTGTATCAGAACGTACACCTGAATATGGCATTGTATTTGGCCCGTTTGAATCTACACCTAATACAAGAACATTTTGATATTTACTCAGCATTTTAAAATTAAATTTTGCCGGTGTTAAATCTGGCTTTGAACTTGTTTTTACACCTTTATTATTTTTAAAGTTATCTATTAATGCGGATATTTCATTATAATTGGTTATTAAATACATAGAAAAAGCAGTTATTGCCACAGCAAAAAAGGTTATAAATATCACACGTAATGTAATTCTTACTTTTCCGTCGTTATCACCTGATTTTTCTTTATAATCAAGAATATTATTATATTGCTCTTCTTTATCTTTTAACTCTGCCATCTTAATATCCTGTCAGTGCTTTTTTTATTTTAACCCAAATATTTTTAAATTAGTATATACAAATGGAGGATTCTGTTATTTAATATATAAATTTTTTGTGATTTAATTATGTTATGGAAAAAGCATTAATAGTACAAAACGCAGAAAATAAAGTAAAAAAATATTTTGAGCTTGTTGATGATATAAAAGAATATAATCAGGAAAAAGTTTTAAAAGCTTTTTATAATCATAAAATAGGACTTGAACATTTTGCTACCGTATCGGGTTATGGTCATGATGATATGGGGAGAGAAGCATTAGATAAGGTATTTGCAGATGTTTTTAAGGCGGAAAAAGCAGTAGTCAGAAACCATTTTGTATCAGGAACTCATACTCTTGCTTGCTGTTTGTTCGGTAATTTGCGTTATGGAGAAAGACTTGTTTCTGTTGCAGGTGCACCATATGACACCATGGAAGAGGTTATAGGAAAACGCGGAGATAAAAGAGCTTCTTTAATCGGACACGGTGTTTTGTATGATGAAGTTCCTTTAATAAACGATATGGATGTTGATTTAGAAGGAATAAAAAATAAAATTGATAAATCCGTAAATATGGTTTTAATACAGCGTTCAAGGGGATATTCTTTAAGAAAATCATTGAATATAGAGACCATAGGTAAAATAATTGAAATAGTAAAATCTAAAAATCCGAATTGTATATGTTTTGTTGATAATTGCTACGGAGAATTTGTAGAAAAACTTGAGCCGTTAGAAGTCGGTGCAGATTTAATAGCAGGTTCATTAATAAAAAATCCGGGCGGAGGTATAGTGGAAGCCGGCGGATATGTTGCAGGGAAAGAAGAATATGTAGATCAGGCTGCATACAGGCTTACTGCTCCGGGTATAGGCAGTGAAGGCGGAGCTATGCTGAACCAATTAAGGCTTATATTTCAAGGTTTATTTATGGCTCCTTCAATAGTATCAGAAGCCGTAAAAGGTGCTATATTGGCTTCTCAGGTATTTGAAGATATGGGTTATATATCCACACCAAAGCCGAATGAAGTCAGAACAGATTTAATTCAAACAATTAAATTTGGTGCGGCTGAACCGTTATTAGAGTTTTGTAAAACTCTTCAATCATTCTCACCGATTGAATCTTATTTGACGCCTGTACCTGATGAAGTTCCGGGATATGATGATAAATTAATTATGGCAGGCGGTTCATTTATAGAAGGTTCTACAATTGAATTATCAGCAGACGGACCTGTTCGTCCTCCTTATGCCGTATATATGCAGGGCGGACTTAATTATGCTCACGTTAAAATTGCGCTAAAAGGTATTGTAAATAACCTTTTGCATTAATGTCCGACTTTATAGGAACGATTTTTAACGAATTCATCTACAAATGAATATGTAGAAACACTAAAGTTCGGGTTAACTTCTTTAATTTTTGTTTTTGTATATTCATATAATTGACATATTTCCTCGGGAATATTCTCTTTTTTCGGATCATTTGCGGATTTACAAAATTCTAAAGTAATGAAAAAATTAGTAATGCCTATTGAAGTACATAGGTCTATCCATTTATTTATTTCTTCTTGATTATCATTTACTCCGGGAAGTATTATATATTTGCAGATTACGTTTCTTGATTTTTCTTTTGTTTCTTTTACATATTTTTTTAAATTTTTTATAACATCATCATATTTATCAATACCTTTAATGCGTTTAAACATTTCTTTTGTTCCGCAGTCAAGGGAAACAATTAATGTGGTATTTTGAGTTTCATTAATTGCTTTTGAAATATATTTTTCATATAAAATGCCGTTTGATAAAATGTTTACTGAAAATTTGTTTTTTATTGCAAATTTTAGAATTTCGGGAAATTCTTTAAGAATAGTAGGTTCACCGCCAACCATAGAAATCTCTGTATGTTCATCAAGTAAATTTAATTTTTTGAGTTTTTTTAGCATTGGCATTACATCTATAGCGCCTTTTTGATTTCTTTTTTCTGTTATTTTTAAATTGGTTTCTTCTCGGTTAGAGCAATAAAAACAAGCACAATTGCATTGGTTCCAATGATATATTTCTATAAATTTAATTTTTTCAACACAGCTTTCATCAATATTGTCATGCGTGTGCATTTTGCTGTTACATTTATTACAATAATCGGGGAAAATTCCTTTTTGGGCATTTTCAATTGTTTTATGTCTTCTTTCCAAAAAATTTTCAATGTAATGTTTATCATATGGAGTATAAGCGGAAGCAACATTAGACCATAGACTTGAACAAAAAGTTATCCCCTTAAAGTTAAAGTTTATACCGTTAGATAAACGCTTACAATAGTTTTCCATAAAAATCCTTTTATATACTCTTTAGAACAGCCAAAAGCAAATTCTTAAAATTATCTTTTACTCTGTTTGCCGTATCTATTACTTCCTGATGATTTAACGGATTATCTGTTACACCTGCTGCATAATTAGTCAAACAACTTATACCAAGAACTTTTATTCCGCAATAATTTGCTACTATAGCTTCAGGTACAGTTGACATTCCTACTGCATCACCGCCAAGTGTTCTGTACATATTTATTTCAGCAGGAGTTTCATAGCTTGGTCCTGTTGTTGCAACATATACTCCTTTTTGATACGGGATATTTAATTCTTTGGCAGCAGTTTCCGCTTTTGATATTAGCAGTTTGGAATATACTTCACTCATATCCGGAAATCTTGTTCCGAGTGTATCATCATTTTGCCCTATTAAAGGATTAGTTCCCATAAAATTGATATGGTCTGTTATAAACATCAAATTACCGGGGGTAAAGCTCTTATTTACCGCACCTGCTGCATTTGTTATTATAAGGGTTTTTATCCCCAATCTTTTCATTATTTTTACGGGATATGTAACTGTTTGCATTGTATATCCTTCGTAAAAATGATATCGTCCCTGCATCATAATAACTTTTTTGCCGTTAATTTCAGCAAAAACAAGTTTACCTTTATGCCCTTGCACTTGTGATTTTTCAAATCCGGGAATTTCAGAATACGAAATAGATATTTGATTGTATTCATCAGCAAAATCACCAAGACCTGAACCTAATATAATACCTGTATCAGGCTGAAAATTTCCGATTCTTTCCTTTATATAATTTACGGTTAAATTCATATCACATACCTCTTTTAATGCAGAACAAAAAATACTGCGGTGAATACCCCTACTATTATACAATAGTATCCGAAAAAGGAAAGGGAATATTTCCCGACGAATTTTATAAAATATTTAATACATAAATAACCGACAAAACCGGAAACAATAGTTCCTGTTATAATTGCTGTCCAATTAAAAGATGCAAATTCTTTAAAATCAATGCTGATTAACGGATACACCATAGATGCACCAAGAATAATCGGAATACTTAATAAAAATGAATATCTTGCTGCGGACACTCTGTCTTTTTTATTAAATAAAGCGGCAGCTATTGTTAATCCTGAGCGAGAAAACCCCGGTAACGAAGCAAGACCTTGAGAAATGGCAACTATTACTGAGGTCTTAAAATCAATTTTATCAGACTTATTTTGTACTTTTTTAGAATAGAATTCACTAATGCAAAGCAGTAAACCTGTTAATATCAGTAATAAACCAACAATATGAGGGGATTTTACAAGTATTTCCGCAGTATGTTGAAGCGGCAGTGCCACAAGTACGGTTATTATTGTACCTATCAGAATATATAATCCCAGTTGAGCATTTTTATCAGAGAAATTTTTTTCTTTGCAGCCGTTCAAGAAAGAACTGATAATTGCAGCAATGTCTTTCCTGAAATATATTAAAACAGCAATAAGTGTACCCAAATGAAGCATGATATCAAGAAAAATTTCCTGAGAAAGTTGATTATGTTCAATATTAGTAAAATATTTATATAAATTAGAACTTATAACAAGATGTGCGGAACTTGAAATGGGCAGAAATTCGCTTAAACCTTGTATAATTCCCATAATTATTGCTTGAAAAATGTGCATATGTTACTCCTCAAAATAACTTGCACAAGCATGTTCTGTTTCCCATACCGATACTTTGTATATAAAGGGTATTTTCTCTTTCATTTTAATATATATGAACTTTGAAAGAATTTCACTGCTTGGACTTATACCTTTAAATTCTTCAAGAGTATTGATATCTTTATGGTCAAGTATATCAAGAACATTATTAAGTTCTTTTTTTAGGATTTTAAAATCAATAAGAAGATTAGATTTATCTAATTGAGTGCCTCTTACATATACTTCTACTTTCCAATTATGTCCGTGCTGATTTTCGCACTCTCCATTGTAATTCAGCAAATGATGAGCTGCCGAAAAGGAGCTTTCTACTTTTAATTCGTGCATATTAACCTACATTATACTTTCAAGTTTTTGAATTATTTCCTGATTCTTAGAAGTAAATTCATGTCCTCTTGCTTCTATTGCCAGTTTTAATATTAAAGGAAGATTTAATGCAGTACCTTCTTTTAAGTTGTTACAATAAACTTCTTCATAATTATCAGGTATTCTTAAAGACCAGTTTTGATCACCTGATGTCCCCGGTCTGTTATATACATCATATAATCCCAAGAAATCAGTAAAGAAAATCTGGATATTTTCTGATTTGCAAGCAAATAATTCAACCAATTTCGTCTGAGTTAAGAACGGAGCATCCTTTGAAATTTTTATTGCTATTTCTTCTCTTTGTTCCGGTGTTGCATCCGGCCATAAATCTTCTGCAAGGTTTTTACCGTTTAAGTATCCTGCTTCTGTATTTACTGTAGCATCTGCCCACATTCTGATTGGTTCGTTATCATGTGTTCCGACCATTGCCCAGCTTCTTGGTGTAATATTTTTACATCTGTACGGATGTTCCGGTTTTTCCGGTACTACAAATTGTATTAATTTCATACCTTGTAAGTCATATTCTTTCATTACGCTTACTACAGGATATGTCAATGTTCCTAAGTCTTCACAAACGATAGAATCTTTATCTAATCCTACTTCTTTAGCTGCACCGATTACAATCTTTTCTACTAAAGCACCGTAGCGTTTAATTTGTTCTTCCGTAAGTTTTAAAATTCTTTCTTCTTTATCTGCTTCAACTTCATCGTTTAAATCATCTACAGTTGCAATTGCATATCTTGAAAGAATAGGATGTTCCGGTGAAGAATATAGTCTTCCCGCACCTTCTTCTATTTTCGGTTTTCTGCCCTGAACATATACCCAAGGATCGATTAATCCTACCATGTGGTCAATACGAACACCACCAGGGTTTTCACGGAACATTTTCTTATAAAGTTCCTTCATTAAAAGACCGCCTTCACCTAAAGAACCATCTTTGTTATACATTTTTTCAGGATCCATAACAGGAAAACCCCACATTTGACCGTCTTCTGAAAAATAATCAGGAGGACAGCCAAGACACCATCCTTTTAGGAAGTATGATTGATATGCCCAATTATCTCTGTCTGAAAATGCAACTTGTCTGTCTGCAATCATTTTCATTCCTCTTGATTGCGCATATTCTCTTGATTTATCATTTTGAACAGATATTACAAATTGGCAGAAAGAATAATATTCAATAATATCTGAATATTTTGATTTCAGTTCATTTATTCTTGCTGTATATTGTGCTTTTTGTTCATCATTTTGCGGATTGAATAATGATTTATCTGTTTCTGATGACCACATCGGCCAGTAATCATTACCGTGTTCAACAGATAATGCTTCGTATAAAGAATCTTTTTCAAGCCAGAATTTATTTGCTTCTTTGTATTTTTCAAAATTAGCTTTTAACTCTTGATTATCAAGTTTTTTGAAATTCTCAAAAGCTTCTTTTAATGCATTTTCCTGTTCATTAAAAATATATGAATAAGCCGTTCTGTTTGTGTTTTTATTCGGATTGTTTTCAGTAATTCTGTTATATGTTTCTTTAGAAAGTATATTAAACCATTCATCTGTAGTTAACTGTTCTAAATCAATGAACAAAGGGTTGTTTGAAAAAATTGTACCTGTATATGGGGAAGCATCAATAGATTTTGTTTTACCTGCAGGTCCTAATTGAATATCGGTAAATATTCCAGATAAAAAGTCCATTAACTTTTTGGCTGCTGTTGAATTTACCGTACCAAATCCGGTATTTTTACCGGCTTCAGCAGGAAAACTATTAGCATGTGCAATAAATGCAAGGTGTTTTTTTCCGAGAGCTTTTAGTGCATCTCTTATTATGCTTTTTGATTCTTCACATGAAAACGGTGATTTTCTTTGTTCATCGCAATATGTCATAATTTCATATCCTTAACTACTATCTACCATTCTATTGTATATGGTTTAATAATATTTTACAAGAGAAAGATAAAATATTTATCAGCAAAAAAATTTTATTTTATGTTTTTTGGCGAAAGAAGGAGCAAATATGAAAATATCAGCATTAAATAATTGTAATTTATATAGTAATAACTATAAGTCTAATGTGCGTTTTAGCGGTGATAATAATGCCGTATTATCTGCTCCTATAAAGATTTCAAAGATACCACCTATAGTTATATTGGGTGTTGCCGCAACTATGGCTGTAATTAAAGGCGGCAGTAAATTAAAAAATACTGTAGAGCAAATAGTTAAAAAACACAAAAACAAAGGTTATATTACAATTCCTATATCTCCAAAGAGTTTTGAATTGGATACAACAAAATTAAGAAGATTGCCGGCGGAAATAAAAACTCAGGCTATAGAAGCATTAAATAAAGCCAGAACTATGGAAGAAAAAACAGAGATAATCAAAAAATTTGCTATTGCAAGATAGATATTAATTTAATCCGCCTGCTGTTGCTTTGTATAACCCGATTTGATTAATAAAATAGTCAACTTTATCAGCTACTACAAGCTTTTCTGTTGATAACAATGCTTCTTTTTTCTGTAATAAATCAAGATTTGAAATAATTCCTTCTTTATATTTCAAATTAGTATAATAAAATTCTTTTTTCTCCGAATTAAAAATTTCAAGTGATTTTTCGTATTTTTCATTATCTAATTTTAAACCGCATAATGCATCATTGACTTCTTGAATAGCTTTCAAGTTAGTATTTTGATAGTCTTCCAAAGCCTGTTTATATTTATTTTTGTTTAGTTTAAAATTTGCCGTTTTAGCTCCGCCTGTAAATAACGGTAGCATTGCATTTCCACCCAACAGTGCAAATGAATTTGTCCAATTCATTGTTTTTAATAATTTTGTGGAATTAAATGCAATAAGTCCTAAGATATTGAAAGTCGGTAAAAATTCTTTTTTTGCGGCTCTTACATCTAAACCGGTTTTTTCAATCATTTTTTCTGCCGATACATAATCGGGACGTGATGTGATTATTTCTGTCGCAATACTGTCGGGAATTCCTTTATTAATAGTAAGTTCATCATAAGAAATTCTTTCATAATTTTTTGAATTTTCAGGACTGTCACCTGTTAATACGGCAAGCATATTGAGCATTCGTTCTCTCAATTTTCTCAGTTCTATTAAATCCGAGTTAGATTTAATATATGCTTTCTGCGCAGTAACTGTATCGGCGGTTGAAATTAAGCCTTCTTTATTACTCAATTGCATTAAATCATATATTTGTTTTCTTTCTTCAATAATTTGTTCCTGAACTTCTATAAGTTTATCCAGCTTGACTATATTGTAATAGGTTGTACCGACAGCTCCCGCCACTGATATATAAGCAGCTTTTTCCTTTTGCCTTGAAATTTCAATTAATTTGTCCATTGCTTTTGTTTTATCTCTGTTTTTTCCGAATAAATCCAATTCGTAATTGGCATATAACGGTACGGATATAAGTCCTTCCGATTTCGTTACGGCAGGCATCTTATATAATGCAGGTACAGCTCCGACTCCAAGCATGGGCATTTCATTTGCTCTTGTTATATTTTTTGCTTCGGTAGTTTCTTCTACTTTTAATGTTGCTATCTTTAAATCTTTATTATATTGAACAGCTTTAATTAAATATTCTGTAAGAATAGGGTCATTTAAATCTTTCCACCATTCAATATTTATATATGAATACATCGTATTTTCATCTGTTATAGGTTTTTTTGCCGCAAAGGCACTGATAGGTGTAAAACCGATAATAAGTATAAAAATTAAGATTATTGAAATAAATTTTTTCATTGTTGTTTTTTCTCTTGAAAATATTATACCAATATATTAATATATATATGTGGCAAATGCAACAAATAGAAAAAGCAACATAATGACGGAATTAATCCAAAAAAAATCTCAATATACGGAAGGAATGTTTTTTCAAATACGAATAACATCAAGATATTTAACCTTGATGGGAAATCAAGCATTTGAAAAACTCAATTTCCCTATTTCTTTTGAAGAGTACATAATTCTTGATATCATTGCTTATAATGAAAATATTTGTCATAGAGATATAGCTAAAATGTTATTACGAGACCGCTCCAATATCGGTAAAATTGTTACTAATTTGGAGAATAAAAATCTGATAAAAATAATACCGGATATAAGAAATAACCGAAGCATAAAAAAATTAAAAATTACGGAAGCCGGTAAAAAGCTGTGTAATAAAATGTATACAAAACTTGAACCGTATATAGAAACACTAAATAAAGCAATAAACACCGAAGAACAAACAGCAATATGTAATTGTTTGAAAAAGTGCAGAGATATAATGGATGAAATAGTTGAAACTCAAATATAGAGGTGAAAATGTCAGCGGAAGAAAATATTGAAAAACCTAATAAAAAAAAGAAAATAATAATAATACTTTCAATAGCAGCCATAATAATCGCATCAATATTGTATTATTTAAATGCGATAAAATATCAAAATACCGATGATGCTTATATAGAAACAGATTTGGTTCAAATTTCTCCGAGAGTATCAGGTCAGATTGAGGAAATATATATATCTGATAACCAAAGAGTAAAAGCAGGCGATGTCGTTGCAAAAATTGATGAAACGGATTATAAAGTAAAACTGGAACAGGCACAGGCTATGTATGAAAAAGCCTTATACTCACAAAAGGTTGCCAAAGCTAACTTAGAAGCAATTAATACCGAAATTTCAGCTGCCGAAAAAGATTTAAAAAGATATAAAAATTTGTATCAGGCAGGTGCTGTTTCTCAGCAGGTTTTAGATAGTGCACAGACCAGATATGACGGAACAAAAGCAAAACTGCTTGCAGCACAAGAGGATATTTTATCATCTTCTAATGATAAAGTTGCAGATGCTAATTTAAGAGTATTAAAAGCACAAAGAGATCAAGCAAAGTTATATTTAGACTATACAACCATTACTGCACCTTTTGACGGTACTGTTACGAATAAAAATGTAGATAAAGGGAAATTTGTTCAGGCAGGACAGCCTTTATTTGCTTTGGTTAGTGATGATATTTGGATTGTGGCAAATTATAAAGAAAATCAAGTCGGGAAAATGAAGGTCGGTCAGGATGTCGAAATAAGAATAGATGCCTATCCGAATAAAAAATTCAAAGGAAAAATAGATAGTATACAAAAAGCATCAGGTGCAAAATCAAGTTTATTTCCGCCTGAAAATGCTGTTGGTTCATTTGTAAAAATAGTACAAAGAATTCCCGTAAAAATTGTATTTACAGAAGAAATTGACCGTAATGAATATAATATAGTGGCGGGAATGAGTGTTGAGCCGAAAGTTAGAGTTAAACAATAAAAAAAGAGGAAGTTTTAAACTTCCTCTTTTTTTATTAAATTATTTTTAGTCCTTATTTTGTTTGTGAGAAAGAATTAAATTTGATATTAAAGAACCTATTAATACACCGGCTGTAATACCTGCAAAAGTTTTACCTATTTCTTTAACAACGGCTTTTGCTGTTGAAGCCATCTGCGGATACATTGCAGATGCTCTTTTTACTGTTTCTTCAACATTTATATTTGAGGCTGTTTTTTCTAAACCTGCTTTATTCAGATTTTTAATTGTTTTATTTGCTGAATGAGCTACTCTTTTAAGAAATACATCTTTGCCTAATGCTGTATTTTTAATTGATGCTTTAATTTCATCAGGAAGCATTACTGTATGAATTCCTGCCGTTAATGCACCTGCTGCTACTGCTGTTTTGATATCACTTCTAATTTCTGATGTATGATTTATTGTCATTTTAATCTCCAGAATCTATTCTTTCCCTTATTATAAACCCAATACTTTTTCTTTTTGCTAATTTTAAAAAAAATATTACTACTTATTTACAAAAAGTGTAAATTTTCTAAACATATTTCATTTTTCATGGCACAATATAAATATACATTTGAGGGATGGAACCAATGTTAAACAAAAAAGTTAAGTCAATAATTCTTGCAGCAGGAAAAGGCACAAGGATGAAGTCTAACATGCCAAAGGTTCTCCATACAATTTTTAATAAACCTCTTTTGGGATATGTGATTGATGCAGTTAATAATGTAGGATATGTTGATTGCAATTTCGTTATTGTCGGGCATGAAGCAGAATTAGTTGAAAATTATGTTAAAGCTAATTATGATAATTCAAAATGTATTCTTCAGTCCCCGCAATTAGGAACAGGAGATGCGGTTAATAAAGCAGCACCGTTTTTAGCCGATTTTGACGGATATGTAATTGTTGTATGCGGTGATACTCCGTTGATTGAAGCTGATACTCTTCGTAATTTTATTGAATTTCATGACAATAACAGTGCTGATTTAACGGTTATGTCCGCAATTTTTGAAAATCCTAAAAATTATGGAAGAATAATCAGAGATAAAAATAAAAAATTCATTGCAATAATTGAAGAAAAGGATGCAACACCGGAGCAAAAAGCTGTAAAAGAAATTAATGCCGGAATTTATTGTTTAACTTGGAACAAAATATCTGAAGCGTTTAAAAATCTTAAAAATAATAATGCACAAGGAGAATATTATCTTACAGATATTGTAAAATGGGCAGTTGAGCAAAATTTAAATGTTCAATCATATATATTGGATAATAACGAAGAAATTTTTGGGATAAATTCCAAACTGCATTTAGCGGAAGCTACAAAAATATTAAATAAAAAATCATTAATAAGATTGATGGAAAACGGAGTTCAAATTACAGATCCTGATTCTACATTTATATCACCTGAAACAACAATTGAAGCAGATACTTTAATTCTCCCTAATGTATATATAACAGGGAAAAATTCAATTGGTTCATATTGTAAAATAGGTCCTTTCGCACATATAAGAGACGGTGCGGTTATCGGAAATCATGTAAGAATAGGTAATTTTGTAGAAATAAAAAAATCCGTAATAAAAGATAATACAAATGTTTCACATTTGAGTTATGTTGGCGACAGCGAACTCGGTTCGCATGTAAATATCGGTGCAGGTACAATTACCGCAAACTATAATCCGATATCAAAAGTAAAAAGCAAAACAATAATAAAAGACGGAGCAAATACAGGTTCAAATTCGGTGCTGGTTGCTCCGGTTACAATAAACGAAATGGCATCAGTAGGAGCAGGAAGTGTAATTACAAAGGATGTAGATGCATATTCTTTGGCAGTAACGCGTGCCCCTTATAAACAAATTACAGATTGGGTAAAAAGAAAAATACAACAGCTTTCAGGAGGTAATAAATGATGGAATTAGAATTGGCATTTCCGCAGGGCGAAAAAACTATTAATCCAACACATGATATTAAGCTTTTTGCCGGACGTTCCAATATGAAATTGGCTGAGGAAATAGCAGAATACCTCGGAACAACTGTAGGACCTATGATTGTTAAAAATTTTGCCGATGGTGAAATTTATGTACAGGTTCAAGAAAGCATAAGAGGTGATGATGTTTTTATTGTACAACCCGTTTGTAATCCGGTTAATGAAAATTTAATGGAGCTTTTAATAATAATTGATGCATTTAAACGTGCAAGTGCAAAATCAATCACTGCCGTTATTCCGTATTACGGATATGCAAGACAAGACAGAAAAACTTCAGGAAGAGAAGCTATTACTGCAAAACTTGTTGCTGATTTATTAACAACAGCCGGTGCAGACAGAATTCTTGCAATGGACTTGCATACAGGACAAATTCAAGGATTTTTCAATATTCTTGTTGATCATATTTATGCTACTTCAGTTATTGTTGATTATGTAAAAACATTAAATATTCCGCAGGAAGATTTAGTTGTTGTAAGTCCTGATATGGGCGGTGTTTCCCGTTCAAGATATTTTGCAAAACATATGAACAGCCCGATGGCTATTATTGATAAAAGAAGAAATCGTCATAATGAAGCGATAGCAGTTAATATTATCGGTGATATTAAAGATAAAACATGTATAATGTTTGACGATATTATTGATACTGCAGGAACTATTTGCGGTGCTGCTCAATTATTAAAGGAAAAGGGTGCAAAAGATGTATATGTTTGTGCAACACATCCGGTATTTTCAGGCCCTGCTCTTGAAAGACTTGAAAAAGCACCTATTAAAGAAGTTGTTGTTACAAATACAATTCCTTTAAATAAAGCATTTTTACCTGAAAAAATTACACAATTGAGCGTTGCACCTCTCTTGGGTGAAGCAATTTCAAGAATTCATGACGGCGAATCCGTAAGTTCGTTATTTGGATTTGAAAAAGAATATGACCAATAAAAATAATAAATAAAAATAAAAAATAAAAATAAAAAATATCACTTTCTTATATTTAGAAAGTGATATTTTTATATTTTATATTATTTAAAATTTACCTGTAATTAACCCGAATATATCGTTGTATGAAACATATAAAATAAGCGCGATTAACAGGTAGAAAAATATATTGTTAATCTTATTGAGTACTTCTTTATCTATTTCTTTTCCTGTTATTTTTTCAATAATAAGGAACATTACGTGACCTCCATCCAGTGCAGGAATAGGCAATATATTCATTATTGCTAAGTTTAAAGAAATAATTGCCGCAAACAATAAACCTTTAAATAGTCCCTGATAGTTTATTACATCCGAACCTATTTTAACAACAGCAATAATTCCGTTTAAATTATTAAAAGAAATTTGACCTGTAAATAATTTACCTAAAACATAAAACATTAATTTAGTATTGTAATTTACATAACTGCAAGTACCTGTTATTAACTGTTTAAATGTTTTTGTCGGTGTATATTTTTCAATAAATTCCTGTTGAATACCAAGTTTGCCGTCTTTACCCGAATATAAAGTATTTAATGCAACTTGCTGACCATCTCTTAATACTATAACGGATATAGGTTTTTTTGTATCTGAAATTGCAGCTGCGATATCTATTAGATAGGTATCATTTTTTAAAGTGTATTCATTGCTGTAGTTTATATCATCACGTAAATTTTTCTGATTATCCGATAGGGGTGTTTCGTGCAGTTTTTCTTTACCGATACCGAGCATATTATCTTGTGATAATTCAATAGCCGGTTCATCCGTATATTCCGGAATTTTAATTGTTGTTCCCGCAGGGATTATTTCTTCAAAATCTATATTCGGATTTATAGCTATTAAATCATCATATTTTTTATCTATTATATTTTGCGATGCTTGTCCGTCAAATTCTTTAGACATTGTGAAGAATTTATTGGAGGAAGCAGGATATATTATCTTTTGACCGTTTATTGAATATATAATATCTCCTTTCTCAAAACCTGAATTTAGTGTTGTTTCAAGTGCTGAAGGAGCATATTTATCAAATTTTATTTGGTATTCGTTAGAAGGAAGTTGTTTCCATAATCCGCCTGCAAGCAAAACAAGAATATATACTAAAAGTATATTACCTGCTACACCGGCAACAAGTACAAATAATTTCTGCCAAATATTTTTATTTGCATATCTTTTAGGCGAATCTTTAGGCAAATCGCAATCTTCTTCATCATCCGGAAAAGATACATAACCGCCAAACAAAAAAGCATGGATTAATACTTCCGTTTCACCGATTTTCTTAGAAAACAGTGTCGGTCCAATAGGAAATCCAAAACCGAATTTATCAACTCTTATTCCTACTGCTTTTGCAGCAAGCATGTGACCAAGTTCATGAATCAATATCATTATCGTGAACAAAATCATCATTATTATAAAGCTTTTAATAAATCCCCAGTTTATAAAATGTAAAATGTTATGAATAAATTCCATTTATTATCTCTTTTCTTACTTAACCTAATGTTTAATTTTTCTAAACGTAATATAATTTGATTATATGATAAAGATTTTAGAAAAACTACTAAGCATTATATATATCCAACCTTGCTACTTTTGTAAATCAATAAAAGACGATAATATAATATGCAAAAAATGTTACAATAAAATTCATTTTATGCCTCCTGCTGTTTTCAGGGAGTTTTCCGGAGTTAAAGTATATGCTTGCTGCTTATATGACGACATAATAAAACAATTAATAAAAGATTTAAAATATAACGGCAAGAAAAAATTAGCAGCTTTACATGCAAAATTAATGTTTGATTATATTCAAGAATTACATTTTAAAGAAAAATATGTAATAGTACCCGTTCCGATAAGTAATCAACGCAGAAAAGAAAGAAAATATAATCATATGGAGTTGGTTGCTTATGAACTCAAAAAATTAACGGATTATACTGTCAATAAAGACATTCTTATAAGAATAAAAGATACGCAAAAACAATACAATCTTCATAAGCAGGAACGTATTAAAAATATAAAAAACGCTTTTTCTTTAAGTGAAAATGCAGGTATGCCTATAGATACACCATTACTGATTATAGATGATATAACATCTACCGGAATAACTTTTGAAGAGATTATAAAAACATTTCATAAAAACGGATATAAGAATATTACAGCTATTTCCTTAGCTACTCCGGATATTTGGAATTAAACATAAATAATATTATACATATATTAGCTGTCAGAAAGAAACCCGCGCCCGAACTGCGTTCGTTAATCATCTGTAATGCTCAACCCGAGCAAAATAACTCGCTTCGCTCAGACAGATTTTGCTTTGATGTTGTTTCGCATACAATGATTACTCACTACGCTATGGGCGATTTATATTGTCATTGCAAGCGATAGCGCGGCAATCCAGCTGATGATTACTTATAATGTTTACATCTTATTTATGTATTAAAAAAATTTATTTAACAGCATTGTAACCTTGTTCAAGTGCTTGAATATTACCTTCAAGCATTTGTGCTTTTTTACCTGTTAACTTTGATTTCATTGTTTCTACAATTCCCTCTTTTGTTACAACAGGAAAAGCTTTTATAAATGCACCTAATGAAACAATATTAGCCATTTTTTCATGACCGGAATTATGTGCAATCTCTGTCATCGGAACAAATTTATATGTAATATCGGTTCTTGATGGCTTAGATTTTACCAGCGATGAATTTACAACCATAATACCGCCGGGTTTAATTCTGCTTTCAAATCTTTCAAAAGAAGGCCCGTTTAGTGCAATTACATTTTCAGGTTTGTCTACAAATGCGCAAGCAACTTCATCATCAGACATACAAACAGTACAATTAACTGTTCCGCCTCTCATTTCAGCACCGTATGCCGGTGACCAAGTAACATTTAATCCTTCATTCATACAAGCATTAGCCAGTAATTGACCTGTAAATAATACACCTTGTCCGCCAAAACCTGCTATTAATACATTAGAATCCATTATTTTGCCTCACTGACTTTATCTTTGTATATACCCGGTTTAAATACTTCCGACATTTCACCTCTTACACGTTCATGTGCTTGCTGTGGTGTCATTTTCCAGTTTGTAGGACAAGTTGATAATATTTCAACAAATCCTGAGCCTAAACCTTTTATTTGTGCTTCAAAAGCTTTCTTTAAACATTTTTTTGCATTCATAATAGCTTGCGGACTATCAAGAGTTACTCTTGCAACAAATGCAGTTCCGTCAACTTCTTTAAGTATTTCGGATACTTTTAAAGGATAGCCTGTTAATTCTGCTTTTCTGCCCATTGTGGTAGTTGTTGTTACTTGTCCGAGCAATGTAGTAGGGCCTGCTTGACCGCCTGTCATGCCGTATGTAGTATTATTGATACATATAGCTGTAACCTTCTCTCCTCTTGTCATTGCGTGGATAGTTTCAGCTAAACCAATAGAGGCTAAATCTCCATCGCCCTGATATGTAAATACAACTTTGTCCGGTTTGGAGCGTTTAACACCTGTGGCTACGGCCATCGAGCGTCCGTGAGGTGATTCAACTATATCTACATTAAAAAAGTCATAAGAAAAAACACTGCAGCCTACGGATGCTATACCTATTGTCTTTTCTCTTACACCAAGTTCATCCAATACTTCTGCAACTAATCTTACTGCAACACCGTGATCACATCCGGGGCAAAAGCTTATTTTGAAATCATCTTTTATTGCATCGGGTTTTTTAAATACAAGCTGTTCCATATTTATTCTCTACTATTTCTTTAGATGTGCTTTCAATTTGTTTATATATTTCTTCAACTGTCATCATTACACCGGCAGGTCTTCCGTA
Source organism: Candidatus Gastranaerophilales bacterium (assembly GCA_016282705.1). Taxonomy (GTDB): domain Bacteria; phylum Cyanobacteriota; class Vampirovibrionia; order Gastranaerophilales; family Gastranaerophilaceae; genus Avigastranaerophilus. Next base: position 30,542 of record JAEELO010000094.1, read on the forward strand.
AAATTTAACGGGAATATTAACAACACCTGCAATACTTGCTTTGATATCCTGAAGCATCTGACCGCAATTAAGTTCTATATCAAGTATTCCGTCAACTTTCTCGGAAATTTCGGCAACGATTTTTTCGGGGAACGGGTTAACTAAAATAGGTCTGAATAAACCAACTTTCATTCCGTTTTTTCTTGCCATTTTAACAGCTGCTTTTGCAATTCTTGCAATACTTCCAAAGGCCGTTATTACAAGTTTTGCACCTTCTGTTTCATATTTTTCAAATAAATTTTCATTTTCCAAAATTTTATTATATTTCTTGAAAAGTTTTTCAACACGTCTTTGTAACGGTTCTTGTTCACGTTCAATGGAAGCAATAAATCTTGGTTTTCTGTTGTTTGCTCCATCTAAGGCCCAATCTGATTGATCAATTTCCGGATATGGATATTCTCCGACAATAGCGGGTTCCATCATTTGTCCAAGTTGTCCGTCTGCAAGCAGACAAACAGGTGTTCTGTATTTTTGTGATACATAGAAACATTTATAGGTTAAATCAATACATTCTTGTACACTTGAAGGTGCATAAGTAACAATTTTATAATCCCCGTTACCACCGCCTTTTGTTGCTTGAAAATAATCACCTTGCGAAGGGAAAATATAGCCTAAACCAGGACCGCCTCTCATAACGCTTACCAGAACACAAGGTATTTCGTCACCTGCAATATAAGATAAGCCTTCCTGCATTAATGCTATAGCACATGATGAAGATGAGGTCATTGCCTTTACTCCTGTTGAACCTGCACCAAGCACCATGTTAATAGCTGCAACTTCACTTTCTGCAGGAACAAATGCTCTTCCGAGTTCAGGCATTTTTGCACTTAAATATTCTCCTATCTCACTCTGCGGAGTAATAGGATATCCAAAATAGCTTTGACAACCGGCTTCAACAGCTGCTTGTGCTATTGCATAATTTCCCTTTAACAGTTCTTTTTCTCTTTTCATCTGTATACCTTTTCAATTGCCATATCAGGACAAACCCTTGCGCAAATAGCACATCCAACACATGTTTTTTCTTGATTTACTTTCATTGGGTAATATCCTAGTACATTTACTTCCGTATCTTTTTCTAAAACTTTATTAGGACAGGCATCTATACATAAATAACAAGCTTTGCATCTGTCTCTGTTTAATTCAATTCTTCCCATTTGAACAAATCCATTTTGTCTTTCTTTTTATATGTTACTACCGACAAATTATTTTTACCACTTTTTAACAGTTTGTTATTAAAAATTCTATAAAAATTGTTAAATTTGATATTTTTTTGCAATTTTTCCGTTTTTTAATTTAATTTTTGCAATTTTGCCCATAAAAATACTTTATGATATTATTTCTATAAGAGGGAGATATTTAGCCGTGCCGAGAAAAAAGTGTATAGAAATCGTTTTAGATGTTGAAACAACAGGCTTAGATTATACAAAAGAAAAAATGGTTGAATTTGCTGCAATTCGTCTTGAAAACGGTAAAATGAAAGACAGATATGAAACGTTAATTAACCCTCAGCAGCATATAAGAAAATCAAGTATAGCTGTTCACGGAATAACTGAAGATGATGTAAAAAATGCTCCGACAGAAGAAGAAGTAATGCCTAAAATTCTTGAATTTATAGGCGATTATCCTATAGTTGCTCATAATGCAATTTTTGATTATTCATTTATTAATGAGGCAAGTATAAGAACTACAGGAAAACCTATAACAAATACAAGAATAGATTCTCAAATGATGTTTAAAGAAGTATATCCGGATTTGGAATCTTGCGGTTTAGAAAGTTTAATGAATAAATTTAATGTTGAATTTTCCACAAGACACAGAGCAATGGCTGATACGGAAGGTCTTGCAATGGCATATCCGGAGCTTAAAAAATTGTATGAGAAAAAATATGCTTGGCAAATTCAGCAATTAGATAATGTAGATTATCTGTTTGAAAGATATTTAAGAATTCAACAGGCTGTACAAATAATGCAATCAGAAATGCAAGACTTAAAATCAATTTTTAGATTATATTTTGAAAAAGGCGGAGAAGAAATACATTCGCCAAACGGAGAAACGCTTATTTATCAATCAAAACAGTCATATGCATATGATTTTGTAGAAATAAAAGATGTTCTTGAAGAAATAGGCGCACTCCATAAAGCTGTTAAATTAAATAATAATTTTGTAGACAGACTTATTTCCTCCGGCAGTATAAGCAAAGAAAATAAAGAAAAACTTGCGGCTGCAAGGCAAATGCTTTCTGAAACCAGAAATATTCATGTAATTAAAAGTGATAAAAAATTCGAACACATATAATATGCAAAAAATACTGAGGTATATTGGTTTTGTAATATTAATTTTAGGAGCTGTTTCTATGCTCTTGCCTTTTATTTATATGTTGTCACTTTCTTTTATGACAGATACTCAAATATTTTCAGGAACAGTAAGTTTCTTACCGTCTCCATATACCGGAGAAAATTATAAATATGTTGTAAATAACGCAGATATTTTCAGATATTTTTTCAATAGTATGTTTGTTGCAATTGCAACGACAATTGGACAGGTAATTATTTCCGCAATGGCAGGTTATGCATTTGCCAGATATAACTTTAAATATAAAGAAATTTTATTCTTTTTAGTTATTGTTTCAATGATGATACCTCCGCAAGTGAATATAATTCCTTTATTCTTTTTAATGAAGCAGTTTCATTGGATAGATACATATTGGGCATTAATAATTCCCGGATTATTTGGCGGATTTGGTGTATTTATGATGAGGCAATGGTTTAAATCTATGCCGGATGACATGGAAGCTTCGGCAAAAATAGACGGATGCAGCAGTTTTGAGGTGTTTTATAAAATAGCACTTCCTCTGGCGCTTCCTGCACTTGCTACTCTTGCTATTTTTACTTTTATAACGACATGGAACAGTTTTATGTGGCCGTTAATTGTTACAAATTCGGATGCAATGAGAACATTGCCGTTAGGATTAGCTAATTTTAAAGGAAGTTTTAGAGAAATCACAGATTGGGGTGCTTTAACAGCATATTCCGTAATTTGTTCTATTCCGGTTATTGCTGTATTTTTACTGGGACGTAAATATTTTATAAATGATATTCTTGGCGGAGGAATTAAAGAGTAATTATTTTATGGAAAAGACTATAGAATATTTAAAAAACAATAAATTTAACATAATTTTGGCTGTTTGTTATTTATTAGTAACAAGCATTTTAATGCTTCATCATGAAATATGGAGAGATGAAGCTCAAGTGTGGTGTCTTGTGAGGGATTTACCATTTGAAGAAATAATAAAAACAGCCAAATTAGAAGGACATCCGATATTATGGTATTTATTAATAATGCCTTTTGCAAAGATAGGTCTGCCTGTTATTTCAATGCAAATAATAAGTCTGTTATTTGTTTTTGCAGGTGTTCTTTTTCTGATATTTAAATCTCCGCTGACCAATTTACAAAAAATCCTTGTTGTATTCAGCTCCGGACTTATATATCACTTCCCTATTATTGCCAGAAACTATGCATTAATACCTTTATTCTTATTTATACTTGCATATTTGTATCCTTTAAGAAAAGAAAGTCCTTATAAATATGTATTATGTTTAATTTTGCTGTCAAATACTCATTTGTTAATGCTGGGATTTTGCGGAATTTTAACTTTATTATTCACTGTAGAAAAGTTTCAGGAAATAATAAAATCAAAGAACATCAAGCAGTTTTTACCGGTTGTTTTTATTGTTATTAATTTCTTGTTAATAATTTTGACATTTTTGCATATTCCCCAGCAAAATCAATCAATATATGAATATTCACAAGAAAAAATTCCGTTTATATATTCTTTTATAAAATTTATATGGGCATTTTCTCCTTATCTAAAAGGGATATATACAATAGCGGATATGATAATTTTCCTTGTAATATTGTGTTTAACGGCAATTTCTTTATTTAAAAATGATAAAAAATTGTTTTTGGTGTTTATCGGTTCTTTTCTATTTTTGTTTTTAATCTTTTTAAAGGTTTGGTTTGGCGGTATTGTATATCAAAAAGCGTTTATTCTTTATCTTATAATTCTTTTTTGTTATTGGGCTTGTGATACAAAAGTCAGGTCAAAGTTATTTAATATTGTTATTATGATAATTTTTATAATAAATTTTGTGTATGGAGTTTTTGATATTTATAAAGAAATAAATTACCCGTTTTCTTCAGCTAAAGAAACGGCTGAATATATAAAAAATAATATTGAAAAAAATAATATAATTTGTGCTGTCGGTAAAACATATTTATATACGGGAATAAATGCATATCTTCCCGAAAGAAGTTATTATTCACTCTCGCAGGATAAGTTTTTCACCTTTCATGATTTTAATAATTTATATTTTATGAAAAAAGAAAAACCTGTTTGCAGGTATTATATAATGCCGTATAAATATAATGCCGGAAAAGAGTTTAAGTTATTATATTCTAGCAATAAGTATAATATAATCAATAAATATGCAGAAGAGGAAATATTTAAAATATATGAAAAATAATAAATCCAATATATTCCTTATTTTTATTTATATTTTAATAACAATTATATTATTATTTCATCATGAAATATGGCGTGATGAAGCACAAGCTTGGTGCATAGTAAGAGATTTGGGATTAATTGATATATTTAAAATGTCAAGAATTGAAGGACATCCTATTCTTTGGTATTTGTTATTATATCCTTTTGCGAAATTAGGATTTTCAGTTATTTCAATGCAGATAATAAGTTTATTATTTGTTTTAGCTGCAGTAATAGTTTTTGTTTTTAAATCTCCTTTTAATTATTTTCAAAAATGCATATTTTGTTTTAGTGCGGGCATGTTGTATTACTTACCTGTCATAGCAAGAAACTATGCACTTATACCTATATGTTTATTTATTATTGCCGTTTTATGGAAAGACAGACATAAACATATATGGTTATATTCTTTGGCTATTATTATGCTTTCACAAACACACTTATATATGCTGGGATTTTCATTTATATTGTTTTGTTTATTAATATATGAACTATGTAAAAAATACAATGAAGAAAAACAAATAAAAGTTTTATATCCTTTAATAATGCTTGCAATAAACTTTTTGTCAGTATTTTTTATATTTAATCATACTCAGGAAGGGAACTATGCTCTTAAAACCGAACTTCAGATTTTACCTTCGTTTTGGGATACAATAAAGCTTGTAAGTCTGGTATTTATACATTCAATAGTTAAATATATAACACCGTTAATTAAATACAGCACATTGATAAGTCTTATTTGTTTTATTTTTCCGGTCGGCATTATTTTTTACAGATTTTTCAAATTAAGTAAAAAAATATTTATTATATCAGTATTTTCAATAGGATATTTATTATGTATATTCTATTTCGTGTATTTTAACGGGATTTTATATCAAAAAGCATTCTTGTTGCTGTTAATAATAGCGGTATGCTGCTGGATAGTTATTGAAGAAACTAATATAAAAGATAAGATTTTATTATGGAGTTTAAATATCCTCTTTATAATAAGTTTAATGGTTTCTCCCTTTGTTATTTATGAAGAATTAAAATATAATTTTTCAGGCAGTAAAGAAATAGCGGAATATATAAAGCAAAATTTGGATGATGAAAATACCTTTATAGCCTTCGGAAATCCGTTTATATATTCATCCGTCAGCGCGTATTTACCGAATAAAAAACTTTATAACGTAATAAGTAATTCTTATATTTCATATTATTCGTTTAAGTCGGATTTAAATAATAAAAAAGATAATATGCCTGAAAATAAAAAATATTACATAATACATAATAATGTATCCCAAATAGAAGAAATGGGGTTTCATATTTTATATGAATTGAAGAAAAAGAATATAAATATAGATATAAAGGAATGCGAAGAAATTTTTAAAGTATGTATAAAAGAAGACTAAAAAGAAAAAAGCTATGATTTAATCATAGCTGTAGATTAGGGATATGTGTATCATCGTTTTTTCCAAGGAATATAGGTAAATATTAACAGTACAAATGATTTTTTAAATCATACATAATGTTGAATAAATTAATGCAGGATTTAAATTTTTCGTATAAAAGTAGTATGTACGAGATGAAAGTGAGCGCAAAAAGGCGATTTCAGAAATATTTAAACTTCGTCTATTTTTATTTTGGATAATTTAATTATTTCATTAAAATCTTCATATTTTACTGCTAAATCGTGGAAAGTGCCGATATCGACCACTTCACCGTTTTTAACATAAACAATTCTGTCGCAATTTAATAAAGTACTTAGTCTGTGAGCAATTGCAATTATAGTTTTTTCACCTTTTAGGTTGTATAAAATATCTGTTAATTTACTTTCAATTTTTACATCTAAATTAGCTGTGGCTTCATCAAGAATAATAATTTCAGGATCTCTGTATAAGGCTCTTGCAATGCCTATTCTTTGCATTTGTCCTCCGGATAAACCTGTTCCGTCCTGTTTTAATTCTATTTCAAGACCATTTTCAGTTTGTTTTAATTGGTCGTATAGTTGAGCTGTTTTCAGAACATTATCGACTTTTTCTTTATCAATATCTTTTCTTTCTATACCCCAAGCAACGTTGGTGTATATATCCCCTTCTACAGTTACCGTTTTTTGAGGAACATAACCGATAATATTTCTGAATTTATCCGCATTATCAGAATTTATAAGTTGTCCGTCTACAGAAATTTCTCCTTTATATTCTAAAAGTCCGAGTATACAATCGACGAGAGTACTTTTACCTGCACCGGATAGTCCAACAATGCCAATAAATTCACCTTTATTTATTTCCAAATTAATATTTTTCAGTACATATTCTTTTTTATCGTATGAATAAAACATTTCTTTTATGGTTAAATTCTTTTCAAATTTAATTTTATCTTTAGTATTATCTGTTTTCGGATAGTTATAAACCTTATAGGAATCATATATTTTAAATAAATCATCAACTTTTGGTGAAGTCATATTTATATAATTCATATAAACTTGATTCTTATATATCTGGGGAACTACACGATATATAGCAATTGCTATAATACCGAAAGAGATGATAATATTATCCGGACTTTCACCGTATTTTACAAGAATTCCCAAACATAATATAGTCATAGTAAAAATAAAGATAATTTCTATTATATGCTGAGGAATGCTTGGAATAAGGTCGATTTTTTCATCAAAAGGAATAACTTGTTCCGAAATATTATCAAATTTATTATAAAAATATTTTTGGCATCCGTTTATTTTAATATCTTTAACCTGTGTAAGGTTATTCATTACAGTATTATACGGACCTTCTGTTAAAATTTTTTTCTTTATGGCAAGTTTTTCAGACCATTTTCTAAAGAATCCTGCTTGAATTGTACCTGTAACTGCAAAAAAGATAATTGCAAGAAGCGTAAAGCTTGGCAGCATAAACATTAATATTGCAAATATAATAATGATTACAAAAGTGTTAGAAATAAATGAAATAACTTTAGAAACAAAATATTTCATTACTTCATCTATATTTGCAATTATTTTTTTCATTAAATTATTATCACCACGCTGTAAATCAACTTCATATGGTGCATACAAGAAATATTCAAGTATTTTTTCTTTAATTTCAAGTCCCCATTGGCTTATCATTTTACTTTGCCAGTATTGGATTAAAATACAATATAAATTCTTTATTATAATGGCACTTGCTATTAATCCGCCTATAATAAGAATCATATTTTTCATTCCGTAGATGTGGAAGTTATCCTGAATAAACATAGCAATCGGGTTATGAACAACTCTTGAGGGATTTACCATTATCATTAAGAAAGGGAAAACAAGAATAATACTTAAAAATTCAAGTAAACTGGTCATAAATGCCATAAAAAACATATAATACAATTTTGCTTGATATCCCTGACCAAAATATTTTAAGAATTTAGCAAATTTGGCTAAAAACATAAAAAATCCCTTTTTTCTCTCTACAGAAAAATTATAGCATGATTATAAATTTGTAATATATTTTCTTACATAAACATTTTCATCATCTTTTAATGTATCAATTACATAGTTAAAGACGGAATTGCCTTTTGAAAATTCAAATGCTGCTTTAGCTGTCTTTTCTCTGATTGTATAATCATTTGAAAGAGCTGTTTGATTTAATATTTTAAGAAGTTCATCTCCTGCTTGAATTTTATTTGAGAGACTTATCAATGCTTCTATATTCCAATATAAATTAAAGTTTTTTTTGTTTGCAATATAAGAGCGATTTTGTTTTATATCTTTTATATCTCCCAGAGTTTTATTTATTTCATCAATAATTTTCTTATATACATATTCATAATCATCAATATATTTTATTATTTCTACGGCATTTCTGGATACGGAAGGATTAATATCAACTACAGCTTTAACAAACGAATTCATAATTTCTTGTGATTGAAAAAATTTCCTGAATTGTTCTTTTTGTATTAATTCCAGTATTTTATAAGATGCGGTTTCTCTTACCGGTCCGGAATGACCGGTTAAATTAAAAACGATTATATCTGCTTCTTTTTGAGAATTAACTTCATTCAGTTCAATAAGACAAAGTTGCTTTTTTAAATCATTATCAGTATATAAAGTATTAATAATATCTTCATGACGTAAATTTTCTTCGCAGTATTGAACCGCTTCCGATAGCATTTGCATATTTTTCTCAAAATTTATTTCTGAATAATTTTCCATAGACAAAAATATAGCATAATTGGAGAATAAAAATGAACTTATTTGAATATAAAATAGTTATACAAAATATAACGGTAAAATTAATGAGAGGTAATGGAATAAAATGAGTGAAATCGTAAGCTTCTTAAAAGGAATATTAATGATGGATTCAACAGAAAATAGCCCTGTCGGATTATGCAGTTTTGAACATGGTGAAAAAGCCAAAAAGAAAAAAGCAGTAAAAAAAGTTCAACGTAAAAGAGAATTACGTCTTTCCGAATTAATGGAATAACTTTTATTCGCTTTTATCTTGGTATTTAAACGCATAAATATAAACTATGCTTAAAATAGCAAGATATGATAATAATTCTGCCATTTCTTCAAGAACAAAACATTGTGTGTATTTCTCAGAGATAAGTCCTGTTGTAAGATCTTGAATCATAACAAGATTATGTCCGTACTTTTCTGCACAATAAGCTGTTATAATCCCTATAAAAAGTAATAAAAAGTTTATAATCGGCAGTTTTAGCTTTGTCATAACATGCCAAAATTCTCTATGCAGCTTATTTACTATAAAATACACGGCAGAACCTATAATATAAACCGCAATTATCGGATGAACAAGATAGCCGTATTTAATATCTTTCCAACTGTAAAACATATTTTCTTTATTCGGAATGGGGAAAAATATTCTTCCGTAGTTAATTTCTCTTAGAGTCATTAATAATATTATTAATGCAATAAAAATTAATAATTTTTTGTTACTCTTTGCTTTTATTGAGAATATAAATGCTGTTAATAAAATAATTAATTGAATATTTTCAATAATTCCGTTTTCAAAACCCCAGCTTTCCGGTAAATATAAAGCACAAGGTGTAATTGCTAACAGACAAATAATTGCCGGTATTGTAATTGTATATAAATTACAATCAAAATGATTTTTAATAAATTCTTTAATGTTCATATATTCTTAAGTCCGCGACTAAAAAAATTAAACATTAAAATAAAAAATTTTTCAATAAAAAAGAAGCTTTATAGCTTCTTTTTTAGTCTTCGGATTTATCATCAGAAATATTATAATCATCCGAACTGCTTTTTATAATATTCAAATTTGATTTTTTCCACATTTTAAATCCGCCCCTTAAAACAACTACAGGATAATGTTTTTCTATCAGTTTTAATGATGTATTATATGCTCTCGGGCAAGTATCATTATAAGTATATATAATCGTAACTTTGTTTTTATCCAATATTTCAATATTTTTATCAATATCTTTATACTGAAGATGTACTGCATATGGAATATGACCGTTTAAATAGTCATTATATTCTCTTACATCAGCAATATTAATACAATTGCTTTTCTCTTCAATAATATCACTAAGAGTATAAGGACCTATTGTATAAGAAACAATATTTTCAAAAAATTTTTTTGCTCTTGAAAAATCATTTGTAATTTTTTCGTGTGTAAACATAAAATTTCCTTTCTTTTTTCTTTAGTTTTGAATAAAAAAATAAGCAGGAAATCGTTATATTGATTAATAAACAGGAATATTATTTTCGATTGTAAAAAAGTATGTTTTTTCGTTGACATTATTTTTCGTTAAAGAGATAATGAAATGAAATAAGGAAAAGGATATGAATTGTCATTCAATTAAAATTGAATATATATAAAAGAAAAGGAAAAACTGTTTGTTTTTCCTTTTCTTTATAAAGACATAATTATCTAAAAAGGGATATGATGATAACCGACGAACATAAAAAAATATATAAATCAAAAGTTGAAGCAATAAAAAAGGTTTCGGCATCTTCTTATTTTATCGAAATTGATTGCGGTTTCCCTGTTGAAGTTAAAGCCGGACAATTTATATCAATATATTGTGACGGTCTGACATTAAGACGACCATTTAGTGTTTATTCAAACAATAACGGCAAAATAGGTGTTTTATTTAAAGAAAGAGGACAGGGAACAAAATATATTAAATCGTTAAAAGAAAATGATTTTATAGATATTATGGGACCTGTCGGCAACGGATTTAATATTAAAAATAAAAAAGCATTATTAATAGGAGCAGGTATTGGTGTTGCTCCTATTTCTTTCTTAAAAACAAAACTGGATGAACAAAAAATTGAAAATACTTTTATAGCAGGGTTTTTAAATAAACAGGAAATACCGAACGGAATAAATGCAGACATATTTTGTACCGATGACGGTTCATACGGTAAAGAAGGCAATGTATTAACAGGGACAGAGAAAATTATAGAACAATATAAGCCGGATATAATCTATGCATGCGGGCCGTTGATTGTATTAAAACAAGTTGCGCAAATTGGTGAAAAATATAATATTGAAACTCAAATTGCTATGGAAAAAGTTATGGCATGCGGTATAGGTGTATGCAGAGGCTGTGTTATAGATATTAAAAAAGACGGAAAGATTGTAAATGCAACTGTATGTAAAGATGGGCCTGTTTTTTTAGGAAGTGAGGTTGTATGGCAGTAATCGCTGAGAACCTTAAAGTTAATTTAAACGGTTTTGTTATGCAAAATCCTATTATGACAGCATCAGGAACATACGGATATGCGGATGAATACAATGCATTTATTGATGTTTCAAAACTCGGTGCTATTGTTACGAAAGCAATTTCAATGAGTCCAAGAGAAGGAAATAAACATATACGCATAACTGAAACAAAAGCAGGCATGATTAACTCCATCGGGTTGGAAAATGTCGGTATAGATGTATTTTTACGGGATAAACTTCCGATTTTGAAAAAAAATAACATTAATTTTGTTATGAATATAGCGGGAACAACCGTTGATGAATATGTCAGCCTTGCAAAAATTTGTGATGACAACAAAATTAAGGCTATAGAATTAAATGTATCTTGTCCTAACGTAAAAGCAGGTTGCTTGGAATTCGGAACGGATGAAAATTCGCTTTTTGAACTTGTTAATGCGGTAAGGAAAGTATATACGGGATGTCTAATAGTAAAGCTTACTCCGAATGTAACATCAATTGAAAAGCTCGGTATTGCTGCGGAAAAAGCAGGTGCAAATGCGGTTAGTGCAATAAATACGTTAAAAGGAACTTCTATAAAACTAAATTTAATAAACGGTAAATTTAAAAAAGAAATAGTATCGGGCGGATATTCGGGAACAGGTATAAAACCTGTTGCAATAAGTGCTGTTTACAGACTTTCTAAAGTCATAAATATACCGATTATCGGAATTGGCGGTATAGAAACACTTGAAGATGTATTGGAATTTTTTGCTGCAGGAGCAGATGCCGTTCAAATAGGAACAGCAAATTTTACTCATCCTGAAATATCGGAAAAACTTGTTGTTGAGCTTAATGAATATATTAAAAATAACAACTTTAAAGACTTAGAAGAATTAAAAAGAGAGTTGAGGGCATAAAAATGGCAAATGAAGTGTTAAATTTATTAGAACAAGCAGAGGGAGTGTTACATGGGCATTTCTGTCTGACATCAGGTCTTCATTCTGATATATATTTTCAATGCGCTAAGTTATATCAATATCCTGATATTACCGAAAAACTCGGTAAAAAATTAGCTGAAGCATTATCGAATATTGAGTTTGATACAATAGTAGCACCCGCAATAGGGGCTGTGATAATCGGATATGAAACTGCAAAACAGGCAAAAAAACGCAATTTGTTTGTTGAAAGAAAAGACGGTGTAATGCAGTTAAGACGAGGTTACAGTCTTAAAAAAGGAGAAAAAGTTGTAATTATAGAAGATGTAATAACAACTGCAAGAACAATAAAAGAAACAATGGAAGCCATAAAAGAGTTTGAACCCGAAGTGGTTGCTGTGGGATGTATTGTGGATAGAACAAAAGGTAAGACAGAATATAATATAAAATCATTAATGCAGATTGATCCTGTCGTATATGAACCAAATGATTGTCCTTTATGTAGAGAGGGAATACCGCTTGTAAAACCCGGCAGCAGAGAAGAAAAGGCAAAAGTATAATGGAACATTTAATTGATATAGCAAGCATATCAAAAGAAGATATTGTAAATATCATAAATCTGGCAAAACAGTTCAAAACAGGCAAAAAAAATTCCGATGTTGAAACAAAAACACTTGCTTTGATGTTTTATGAAAATTCAACAAGAACCAGATGCAGTTTTGAAATTGCAGGTCAAAAACTCGGGATGAATATTATTAATTTTGATGCTAATCATTCTTCTCTTTTAAAGGGAGAAAGCCTTAAAGATACAATAGAAAATTTATATTTTTTAGGTGTAAATGCAGTAGTTATAAGACATTCATACTCAGGAATAATCAATAATGTAATGAGATTGGTTAAATACCCGATAAAGTTTATAAATGGAGGAGACGGTACACACGCACATCCTTCACAGGCACTTTTGGATTATTACACAATGCTTGAAAAAATAGGTACAATTGATAATAAGAAGGTTGTAATAGTAGGTGATGTTGCGCATAGCAGAGTTGCAAAGTCAAATATAAGTCTTTTATCTAAATTTGGAGCGGATATTCATGTATGTGCACCTACTTATCTGCAATTTACTCATTACAATGACCAAATAAGCTATCATAATGATGTTAAAGAAGCAATAGATGGTGCAAATGTCGTTATGGTCTTGAGAGTTCAAAATGAAAGACATGAAAAAGAAGGTTATCCTGATTCTTCGGAATATAAACGATTATACGAAATAGATACCGATTTATTGAAAAAATATGCGGCAAATGATGTTATACTTATGCATCCCGGACCTGCAAACAGAAATATTGAAGTATCTTCAGAGCTTCTTGATAATACCGTCGGAAAAACAATACTGGAACAAGCACAAAACGGAGTATTTGTCAGAATGGCAATTCTTAATACATTGCTGAAAGGAGTTAATAATGCTTCTTAAAAACGGAATAATAGTTAATCCTGCAAATAATTTTGAAGGAAATTCTGATATAAGAATTGAAAACGGCATAATAACCGAAATAGGAAAAAATCTTTCAGCTGTTAATAATGAAGAAATAATTGACTTAACGGGAAAAACAGTTACTCCCGGATTGGTTGATATTCATTGCCATTTAAGAGAACCGGGATTTAATGCAAAAGAAACAATTAAAACCGGTATTGCTGCTGCTATAAACGGTGGTTATACTGCAATATGCCCGATGGCAAATACAAATCCACAGGTGGATAATGCTGCAACACTTATGTATACGATAAGTAAAGCAAAAGAAACAGGTGATATCGGCTTTTATCCTATTTGTGCCGTTACAAAAGGGTTAAAAAGCGAAAAGATAGTTAATGTATCAGAATTGCTTGATAATGGTGCAATCGCATTTTCAGATGACGGAAAACCCGTTGAGAATATGCATTTACTTAGAGAAGCACTTCAATATATAAATTCTCACAATTCAATAATTATATCGCATTCCGAAGATTCTTCTCTTGCTTCAGGCGGTGTAATAAATGAGGGTAAAGTCAGCACAAGAACGGGATTAAAAGGAATTCCGGATATAACTGAGGCTTTAGCAATAGCAAGAGAATTGGAAATAGTAAGAAGCGTAAACGGAAGATATCATTTTGCACATGTTTCAACAAAACGTTCGGTTGAGCTTATAAGACAAGCAAAAAAAGAAGGATTAAAAGTTACGGCTGAAACAGCGCCTCATTATTTTAGTCTTACCGAAGATGATATGATTGATTATGATGCAAAATATAAAGTAAATCCTCCGTTAAGAACAAAAGAAGATTTGGATGCTGTTGTACAAGGACTACAAGACGGAACAATAGATGTAATTGCAACCGACCATGCTCCCCATACGGTTCATGAAAAGCAGCTGCCGATACAGGATGCGCCGATGGGAATTTCAGGATTTGAAACTGCTCTGGGGTTAACTCTTACAAATCTTGTTCATAACGGAAAACTTTCTTTAACGGAAGCAATAAGAAAATTAACAATTGCTCCTGCAACTGTGCTAAATATACCAAATCAAGGTACAATAGAAGCAGGGAAAGAAGCTAATTTAACAGTTATGGACATAAATGAAGAGTGGACTGTAGATGCTTCAAAATTCAAATCAAAATGCAGAATATCTCCTTTTGACGGATTTAAGTTAAAGGGAAAAGCTAAAATGACAATAATAAAAGGTAAAATAATAAATATAGGATAAAAATATGTTGATAAGACCTGAGATAAAAGAAAAAATAGTACTTGCACTTGATGTTGATACACCTGAGCAAGCAAAAGCATTAATAACGGAATTAAAAGACTATGTCGGTGTATTTAAAGTGGGACTGCAATTATACACAGGCAACGGTTATGAAATATTTGATTTTATGAAAGAGCAGAATATAAAATTCTTCTTTGACATAAAACTGCATGATATACCGAATACTGTTGCAAAAGCTGCAGAAAATGTTGTAAGACATGGTGCTTCGTTTTTTAATATGCATACTACAGGCGGTGAAACAATGATGAGAACCGCACAAGAAGCAGCAAGAAAAGCTGCAGCCGAATTGGGAAAAGAAAATCCTACAATTCTCGGTGTAACGGTACTTACAAGTATCGGAGAAGAAAGTCTGCAAAAAGAATTAAAAGTACCTTATAAGCCGAATGATTATGCCCTTCATCTGGCACTAATGGCAAAAAATGCAGGACTGGATGGTGTAGTTGCAAGTGTATGGGAAGCAAAAAAAATAAAACAGGTTTGCGGAAAAGATTTTAAAGTATTATGTCCGGGTATAAGACCTGATTGGGCAGCTAAAAATGATCAAAAACGACTTGCAACACCAAGCGTTGCAATAAAAGAAGGTGCTGATTATTTAGTAATCGGAAGAGCGGTAACAAGTGCTGAAGACCGATTAAAAGCAATCAAAATGATATATGAAGAAATAGAAAATGCACTTTTAACTCAAAATAAATCGTATGCCTTATCAAAAGGAAAATTGATTTTAGAAAACGGTATGATATTTGAAGGAGAATCAGTTGGTGCTGACGGAACTTCTTATGGAGAGATTGTATTTAATACTTCAATGGAGGGTTATCAGGAAATATTAACGGATCCTTCGTATGCAGGTCAGACAATTGTTATGACATATCCTGAAATCGGTAATTACGGAATTAACAGGGAAGATTTTGAAAGCGGAAAAATTCATGCAAAAGGTTTAATTGTAAAGAATATGTGTGAAAATGAATCGCATTATAAAAGTTATATAAGCTTAAGTGATTACCTTAAACAGAATAATATTGTGGCACTTAAAGGTATTGATACAAGATATTTAACCCAAATTATAAGAAACCATGGTGCTATGAATTGTGCAGTTACAACAGGTGAAATAACTCATGAAATAAAAGAAAAAATGAAAGAATATCGAATAAGCAAAGATATAACAATGGATGTAACGACCTATAAGATTGACAGATTTACGGGAAGCGGAGTTAAACTTGCTATTATTGATTTGGGACTTAAAAAGAGTATTTTTGAGAATTTTAAATCTATGAATTGTGATATAACTATATTCCCTGCAGATACAAAACCGGAAGAAATACTTTCCGGCAATTTTGAGGCGGTACTTCTTTCCAATGGCCCCGGAAATCCTGAAGATGCAGAGCAGGCTATTGAAACAGCAAAAGCACTGTTGGGCAAACTTCCGTTATACGGAATATGTTTAGGGCATCAAATACTATCAATAGCACTAGGTGCAAAAACATATAAGTTAAAATACGGTCATAGAGGCGGTAATCATCCTGTTATGAATATGCAAACAGGTGAAATTTTTATAACCTCTCAAAATCACAGTTATGCGGTTGATGCAGAATCTCTTCCGTCTGATGTTGAAATAACATTTAAAAATCTCAATGATGATACGGTTGAAGGTATTAATTGTGATAAATACAGAATAAAGACCGTACAATTCCATCCGGAATTGACGGCAGGACCTTATGATGCAAATAAGATAATAAGAAGCTGGGTTGCAGAATTGGAAAAGACAGCGCAAACAATTAATGTATAAAAAAGAAAGAGTTAATTATGCCGATAAATGAAAATATTAAAAAAGTTCTTGTAATAGGTTCAGGACCGATTGTAATAGGGCAGGCAGCGGAATTTGATTATGCGGGTGTTCAGGCATGCAGAGCACTAAAGGAAGAAAATATAGAAGTTGTCCTTGTAAATTCAAATCCTGCAACGATAATGACGGATGAAAATATTGCTGATAAAGTTTATATTGAACCTTTAACACTCGAAGCACTTACATATATAATTGAAAAGGAACGACCTAACGGTATTATAGCAACATTGGGAGGTCAAACAGGATTAAACCTTGCCGTAAGTCTTTTTGAACACGGAGTATTAGAAAAATATAATGTTGAACTTCTGGGTACAAAAATAGACTCCATAAAAAAAGCAGAAGACAGAGAAATGTTTAAAAATCTTATGCTTGAAATAGGCGAACCTATTCCCGAAAGCGATATTGTTTCAAGTTATGAAGATGCTAAAAAATTCGCTCAGAAAATAGGTTTTCCTATAATTATAAGACCTGCATATACTCTTGGCGGTACAGGCGGTGGTATTGCAAATAATTATTCCGAATTTGAAGATATTGTATATACAGGATTATCACTAAGTCCGATTTCGCAGGTTCTTGTTGAAAAAAGTATTGCAGGTTATAAAGAAATTGAATATGAAGTAATTCGTGATGCAAATAATACAAGTATTGCGATATGTAATATGGAAAATATTGACCCGATTGGTATTCATACAGGCGACAGCTTCGTTGTTGCACCTACACAAACACTTACAAATAAAGAATGTCAGATGCTCAGAAGTGCAGCTTTAAAGATAATAAGAGCATTAAAAATAGAAGGCGGATGTAATGTTCAATTTGCTTTGGATACAGTAAGCAATCAATATTATGTAATCGAGGTAAACCCTCGTGTAAGCCGTTCTTCGGCACTTGCTTCAAAAGCAACAGGGTATCCGATTGCAAAAATAACAACAAAAATAGCAATAGGATATAATTTGCACGAAATACCGAATTCAATAACAAAGAAAACAGTAGCTGCTTTTGAGCCGACAATAGATTATGTCGTTACCAAAATACCTAAATGGCCGTTTGATAAATTTAAACACGGTGACAGAATATTAGGCACTAAGATGAAGGCAACCGGTGAAGTAATGGCAATCGGCAGAACATTTGAAAGCTCATTTAAAAAAGCCGTAACATCTATTGAATCGAAATACACAGGCTTGCTGCGCGGCAGACATATGGAATGCAGTGAAGAAGAATTAAAAGCATTATTGCATGTTCAGGACGACAGAAGAATTTTTAGGGTAGCTGAAGCTATTAATCGCGGTATTAGTGTAAGCGAAATAAATAAGATAACAAAGATAGATAAATGGTTTATATATAAAATCAAAGATTTGGTTGATTTTGAAAATAAATTAAAAAGTGAAACCTTAACGGCGGATTTGTATCTTGAGGCAAAAGAAAAAGGTTTTTTGGATATTGAAATTTCTAAATTATCCCAAGTTCCTTTAGCTGACGTTGAAAGAATAAAAAAAGAAAATTCA
The DNA here is from genome assembly GCA_016282705.1 of Candidatus Gastranaerophilales bacterium. Taxonomy (GTDB): domain Bacteria; phylum Cyanobacteriota; class Vampirovibrionia; order Gastranaerophilales; family Gastranaerophilaceae; genus Avigastranaerophilus. Next base: position 48,861 of record JAEELO010000094.1, read on the forward strand.
ATCAGTGCTTCATTTAAAATAGTCGATACATGTGCTGCTGAGTTTAAAGCATATACACCTTATTATTATTCAACTTATAATGAAGCGGACGAAATAAATGCTACTGATGATAAAAAGATATTAATTTTAGGTTCGGGTCCAATAAGAATAGGTCAGGGAATAGAATTTGACTATTGCTCCGTACATGCTGCTTGGGAAGTAAGAAATAACAATTATAAATCATTAATTGTAAATTCAAATCCCGAAACACTTTCAACGGATTTTGATGTTGCGGATAAACTTTTCTTTGAACCGATGAATATTGAAAATATAATGAATATTATAGAAAAAGAAAACCCTGAAGGTGTAATGGTTCAATTTGGCGGACAAACAGCAATTAATTTAGCACCAAAATTATATGAACGCGGAGTAAAAATTCTCGGAACATCATTGGAATCAATAAATATAGCAGAAGACAGAAAATTATTTGAGCAATTATTGAGAGATTTAAAAATACCTCAGCCTAAAGGCGGAGCGATAAGACGACCTGATGAAGCTTTAGAAGTTGCAAAAACTCTCGGTTATCCTTTGTTGGTAAGACCTTCATATGTTATAGGCGGACGTGGTATGCAGGTTGTTTATAATAAAGATGAACTTCTTTCATATATAGAAGGTGCATTAAAGTTCTCAGATGAACATCCGATACTTATTGACCAGTATATAGAAGGAACAGAACTTGAATTGGATGCTATTTCGGATGGCGAAAATGTTTTAATTCCTGCGATAACAGAACATATTGAAAGAGCAGGTATACATTCAGGTGATTCTATTGCATTGTATCCGACCCGTACAATACCGCAAAATATAATAGATAACCTGGTTGATTATACTCAAAAGATAGCGAAAGCATTAAAAGTTAAGGGTTTAATGAATATTCAATTTGTATTAAAAGATAATATTGCGTACATAATTGAAGTTAATCCGCGTGCATCAAGAACAGTACCGATTTTAAGTAAAGTAACAGGCACTCCTATGGTAAAAATCGCAATAGATGCCATTCTCGGCAAGTCTATACCCGAACAAGGCTACCAAACAGGATTGCTGCCGACAGGGAAGTTAGTTTGCGCCAAAGTTCCTATTTTCTCATTCCAGAAGTTAAACAGAATTGACCCTGCTTTAGCACCTGAAATGAAGTCAACTGGTGAAGTTCTTGGTATTGATACTTCCTATGAAAGAGCATTAACGAAAGGATTCTTGGCGGCAGGTTATAAGCTTTCAACAGAAAGAGGCAATGTATTAATATCTATAAATGACCATTATAAGAAGGATTCTGTAGGTATTGCTCAAACACTTGTCGATTTGGGTTATAAACTTGTGGCAACAACCGGAACACATAAATTCTTGAAGCTGCACAATATAGAATCTAAAGAAATTGAAAAATTTGATATCCAAAAAATGCAAAGAAATATGAAAAATAAAGAACTTTGCTTTATAATTAATACTCCTACAACAAATAATAATTCCGTAAGATACGGTTCTGAAGACAGAGGCTTTTTGATAAGAACAATTGCGGAAATGTATTCTACACCTTGCTTTACATCGTTAGATACTGCAAGGGCATATTTGGAAGCACTTCAATATTATATGAAGGATAAAAATCTTACATATGACAGTATTGATAAGTATAGAGATGTGGAATTAGCTGTAAACAGGGCATAAAATTGGAAGAAAAGAAAAAGAAAAAATCCAAAAAGAAGAAATTCTCAATAGATATCAAAAATATGGGTGTAGATATTGATAAAAATGAATATCGGGAGATTGTGCTGTCTAATTCCAATCATCCCGAAATATTCAAAAATATGTAATTCGTAAATTAGCAGTTACAGAATAAACATAATTTATTTATATCTTCAACTATATGTTCTTTAGTAAGATGATAGCGGTTATAGAGTTCATCTAAAGGGGTTCTGTCCGTGAATTCTTTTTCTGCACCATAGACCAGAACTTTCATATCAGAATTGCCGTAAAATCTTGAAATTTTTTCTCCAAAACCGCCTGCAATAACTCCGTCTTCCAGTGTTATTACAAGTTTATGGTTTTCTTTTAGACTGTTTAAAAGCTCATAATCAATGCCTGTTATATATCTCGGATTTATTATAGTTGCATTGATATTCATTTTGTTTTTTATTTCTTCTTTTACTTCTTTTGCAAGTTCAAAGAAGCTTCCAAGTCCTAATATTGCTATATCACTGCCTTGTTCTTCAACTTTATATTTATTCAGTACCGAATAATCAGTGTTATCTTTAACTCCCGTTGAAACAAAATTATTTGGAAGTCTTATTGCTACGGGATATTTTGTTTGATTTACAGACCAATTAAGCATTGCAAGATATTCTTCTTTGTTCGTTGGTGCCAAATATATCATATTGGGAATATTACTTATTAAAGGAATATCAAAAGTACATAAATGAGTTGCATCTGCACTTGAAATTCCTCCCCAATACACAAGCATTGTTAAAGGAGAATTATTTAAACATAAATCTTGTGACATTTGGTCGTATGTGCGTTGTATAAATGAACTCATTACGCAAAATATCGGTTTTGCTCCTGATTTTGCAAGTGCAGACGAATATGCAACAGCATGTTCTTCTGCAATACCAACATCTGTGTATTGTTTTCCCAACTTTTCACGAAACTCTTTGTTAAATCCAAAAACACCCGGAGTTGCAGCATTTATGGTTATTATATTTTTGTCTTGTTTTGTTTTTTCTAAAATATAATCTTTTGTTATTGTAGAATAATCTTCATAATCTGTATTTATTTGATAGTTTGGTTTTTCGTCAAGCTCGCCGGGCAGAATCCAGTGAAAAGCTTCTTTGTTCATTTCAGCAACTGGCAAACCTTTACCTTTTAAAGTTTTTATATGAACAATAATCGGATGATTTATGTTTTTTACTTTTTCAAAGGCAGATATCATATCCTGAATATTGTTGCCGTTTGGAACGTAGATGTAGTCAAATCCTAATGATTTGAAGAAATTGCATTCAGATTTTCCTTCAGTTTCTCTTAATTCTTTTAGATTTTTATATAATCCACCGTGATTTTCCGCTATAGACATATCGTTGTCGTTAACGACTATAATAATATTTGAGTTTAAACAGGCAGCATTATCAAGACCTTCAAGAGCTTCACCCCCGCTTAATGAACCGTCTCCGATAACCGCAATTACATTTTCATTTCCGCCCCTTAAATCACGTGCTTTAGCTGCACCTGTAGCCAAACTTACGGAGGTTGATGTGTGACCTACTTTAAATAAGTCGTATTCACTTTCTTCCGGTGCTGTATAACCTGTGTATTCCAAATATTTATCCGGATTTAAAAATCCTTCTTTACGTCCCGTAAGTATTTTATGCGGGTAACATTGATGTGAAACATCAAAAATCACTTTATCTAAAGGGGTATTAAATACATAATGCAATGCAATAGTTGCTTCTACTATACCCAAATTCGGCGCCATGTGTCCGCCGGTTGTATTCACTTTCTTTATTATCAGGTTGCGTATTTCTTCAGCTAATATATTTAATTCTTCTATTGATAGAGTTTTTAAATCCATAGGATAATTAATTTTGTCCAATATCATGAAAAAACCTTTCTTAATTATGTGAGATTATTATTCTAGCATATATATCTTCACAAAAAAACTTCCTCCGGCTGTTTATGTCTATGTACCCGAGGAAGAAGAATTAGTAAAAGAGACATCAATAACATTATTACCTTGATTTATTTTCGTTTCCAATAAGAAAGATTAAATGTAAACCAATCTTAATATTATGCATGTTCATACTTGAATGATTTATTAATATTAAGTATACTAAGTACACTTATTATTTTTTTTATTTGTACGAAACAGAACTAATTAAAAATAATGTAAAAAAAGTTAACAAAAGGGGTAAAAATAGGCAAAAATATAAATTTTGTCCCGTTAAAAGAAAAGTGAATAAAAATAGTCATGGCATGTAAGTAAAACTAGGAATAATATGCAGGTAAACAAAGTAAATACAACAATTCCTAAAAATATAAATAAGACAAATAATACGAACATTAATAATAATAATAAGGGTGTATCATTTAAAGGTTTAGGGCCGATAGATTCCATATCTTTAGGTGTAGCAAATTTAATTGAAAACGGCGGTCTTGCTGTATCATTTACCCTTCAAGATATGCTCGGTACGAATTTGCCTCGTCCTATTATGGGTTTACGTCGTAATGCAAGAGAAAATCACGGAGAAAAGAATTTTAATTTTGCATTGAAAGAAATGGTAAGAGAATTCTTAACCGGCCCCAGCATGTTTATTATTCCGGGACTGTCTTTATTCGCAAGTAAAAAAGTATTTGGTCAAACAATGGGTATTCCTGCTAAGTTTACAAAAGCTTTTGGTGATATTCATGCTGCAAAACCATTAAACGGTGCAGGAAGAGCATTAAGCAAAGAAGAATTTTATAAAAATACATTTGCAGAAATGATTAGAAATGCAAAATCGGAAGCAAAACCTTCTGAAGAAACAATGCAGCAGGCAAAAACATTTGCACATAAATTAATCTCAGGATTTAGTAAAACAGCCGGTACAACAAGACGTGAGCAGAAAAGAATAGGAAAAGAAGTACTAGATAAATTAAATGAGGAATTTGTTCATATTACAAAAAGCCATGCAAAAGATGTTGTTCATACAGACCTTACTTTAGCTTCTGTATCTCCTACAACGGCTGCTCCGTTTAAGAAGACTGTTACGCATATGATGGCATATGCTAATGATATTGTTACAGGTGCAAGCAAAAATGGTGTTGCCAATATTAAGGAATATATTAAAAAATCCGTAAACAACAAAGTAATTGGCAGAACAGCATTAAATGTTGCTATGTATTCAGCTGTTTTAACATTCTTGCATATAATACCTAAACTTTATAATAAAGCAGAAGGTAAAGATAATTCCGGATTAAAAGGTTTAATGACGGAAGAAACATTGCATGATGAGACATTAAATAAGCCGCAGACCGATAATAAACAGGAAAAATCCAAAGTTTCATTCGGTTCTGCCGAAAAAATAGTTAATGCAATTACACACAGTAAGCTTGCTCAAACATTTGAATATGACGGCCCGAATGTATCATTCCCATTGTTAGTTGGTATAATGGCAGGCGGTATTCTTTTACCTCGTACATTACAGGCAAAAGATAAATATGACAGAGAAGAAATCTTAAGACGTGATTTGGTTACATGCGCAGTTATGTGTTATGGTGAAAAAGCTTTAAGAAAAGGATTTTCAAAGTATAGTGAAAATAAATCCGGTTTTGTTGTTGCTACAAAACCTCAAGGTTTCAAAGACAAAAGTACATTGGCCAAATTATATAATTATGTAAGACCTATAAAAGGTGTTCAAATACTGCCTACAGACAGGGTAAGATCCGTTTATACGGATATTGGTTCTTATAAAAACGGAATTGGCGGTTTTTGCGAATTTATATCTGGACAAGGCGGAAATTTAGCAAAAGTATTTGGATTCCAAGAAAGATCTGCACAAATTGTTGACGGTTTGTTAAAAGAAAATGGTCACACATTGGCAACTGCAGATAACAAAACAATTACATCCGTTTTGACAAAAGCAAAAGATTCTGATGCTGTAAGAGAACTTGTCGGTTTATTCCATAAACAAAAAACCGAAACTATAAAAAATCCGAACTTATTGCAAAAGCTTTTCAATATTACTACGAAAAAAATAGATAATCCGTGGGTTAAAAATACAAGAACAATGAATGCAAGATTTACCGCATTCTCGGTATTACTTCTTGTACCGTTATTCTTAGGCTTCGGACTTCCTTTTATCAACGAACGTTTAACTAAAAAACGTATAAATGAAGAAAATTTATCTAAAGCAATAAACGGCTCGAATAATATTTCAGGTTCAGACAATAATATATTTAAGAAAAACTATAAAGAAAATGCAGTTTTTGCTGATATGAATAAATTCTTAAAATAACAGATGTTTGATTGTAAAGTTTTTTTCTTAACGAAATGTAATTAATATTTTAGGAAAATTAAGACTTTTATGTTATATTTGAAATACAAAACTTTATGCATCAAAGAAAAGGAAGAATGAATGATATCAGTAAATGATTTAAAAACAGGCTTAACTCTTGATATAGATGGCGGTCTTTGGAATGTAGTAGAATTCATGCATGTAAAACCCGGTAAAGGTGCTGCATTTGTAAGAACAAAATTAAAAAATGCAGAAACAGGCAATGTAATTGAAAAAACATTCAGAGCAGGTGAAAAAGTTGCTAAAGCTACTTTGGATAAAAGAGATATGCAATACCTGTATAAAGAAGGCAATGATTTTGTTATGATGGACTTGGAAACATATGAACAATTAAGCGTATCATCAGATAAAATCGGCGACGGGATTAAATATTTAAAAGAAAATATGAATGTAGCAATATTATTCCATGGTTCAAATATTATCGGTATTGATATACCTAATTTTGTTGAACTTGAAGTAATTGATACTCCGCCGGCAGAAAAGGGTAATACAGCTCAAGGCGGTACTAAACCTGCAACACTTGAAACGGGTGCTATTGTTAACGTACCGTTCTTTGTAACAGTTGGTACTGTTATAAGAGTTGATACCAGAACAAATGAATATTTAGACAGAGTTTAAGGACAATTTATAATGAAATTTGATCTGGAGTATTTAGAAAAACTTGCAAATATAGTATATGAAAATGACCTTTCTGAAATAACTTTAGAAGACGAAGAAAAAGCAGTTTGTTTTAAACGAGAAAAACCGCAGCAGGTGGTTCAGACTGTTCCTGCGGTTATGCCTGCTACTATTACATCTCAGATTGTATCTTCATCCGGCGCAAAAACAGATGAAAATGCATCAGAACCTGTTCATAAAGGTAAACCGATTACAGCACCTATGGTAGGTACATATTATGAAGCACCATCACCTGATGATGCTCCGTTTGTAAAAGTCGGTGATAATATTTCAATAGGTCAGGTAGTATGTATTATTGAAGCTATGAAGCTTATGAACGAAATAGAAGCTGATGTATCGGGCAGGGTTACCGAAATATGTATAAAAAACGGTGACTATGTTGAATTCGGTCAGCCTCTTATGTACGTTGAATAATTATAATTTATTAAAAAAAGGAACCTTTTAAAGGTTCCTTTTTTTTATATCCTTTTTTCTGTTGCACAGTCAAAAAACAGTATATTATCGGTATTTAATTTAAATACATAATCTTTATCTATATTAATATCTGCAGGTACGGAGGCACTGCAAGAACTTCCGTTTGCATTAAAATATACAATTTGTTCACTGCCAAGCATTTCTTTTATTTCTATATCCGCTTTAAATTCAAAATTAGGATTTATACCGTTAAACTGTTCGGGTCTTATTCCTGCAATAACTTCGGTTTTCCCTGCAAGTTTATTTTTCTGTTCGTCATTTAATATAAATTGTGAGTTATTGATTGTTAAAGTATTGTCTTTTATTTCCGAACGAATAAAGTTCATGGAAGGTGAGCCTAAAAATCCTCCCACATACTTATTAACAGGGTTGTTATAAACTTCAGAAGGTGTTCCTATTTGTTGAATTACGCCTTTATCAATAACGGCAATTCTGTCTCCCATTGTTAATGCTTCTGTTTGGTCATGGGTTACATATATAAATGTTGTTTGGAGTTTTTGGTGCAGTTTTTTAATTTCTGCTCTCATTTGTACTCTTAATTTGGCATCAAGATTGGATAAAGGTTCATCCATAAGAAATACTTTAGGATTTCTTACAATAGCTCTGCCTAATGCAACTCTTTGTCTTTGACCTCCGGATAATTGCTTTGGTTTTCTTTGAAGTAAATCCGAAAGATTAAGTATTTCAGCTGCTTCTTTTACTTTTGCATCAATTTCCTTTTTTGAAAATTTACGCATTTTTAAAGGGAATGCCATGTTATCATAAACGCTCATATGCGGATACAGTGCATAATTTTGGAAAACGAATGCTATATCTCTGTCTTTTGGGTGAACATTATTAACTGTTTTGTTATCTATGGATATTTCGCCCGAAGTAATATCTTCTAATCCTGCAATCATTCTTAAAAGGGTTGATTTACCGCAACCTGAAGCTCCTACAAGTACAAGAAATTCTTTATCTTCAACTTTTAGGCTGACATTATCTATTATTTTTTTTGTGTCGTATATTTTTGTAATATTTTTTAGTTCAACCTGTGCCATATTATTTAGCCTGAGCTTCTTCTACCAATGATTTTTCTATTGGAATAATAAATACAAATGAAACTTGATTTGCATATTGATTGTTAATCCAAATTTCACCTTTTAATTTATTAATATATTTTTTGGTGCTGCCTAAAAGCAAGCTTTGAAGTAAATATTTTTTGGAATTTTTATCTGCCTGTATGTACGGGTCAAAAATATCGGAATCATTGTATATGGTTGTATCTAATCCTTTGCAAGCGACTTCCATCATTAAATATGATTTTTCATTTGTACCTTCTTTAATTTCAAATCCTTTTGCTAACAAAAATTCAGGTATAGGATTAGAAATATTGACGTTAACCGTACCTGTTTCAATTAATTCAAAGGCATTTTCAAGTAAATTAGACATTATCATTTTTAGGACATTTTTATCCGAATAACAGCTTTGTTTTATTAATTCTTCATTGTTTATGGCAAATTTTATGTCTTTATTTTTTATTCTTACGGTTAATTCATTTGCTACAACCGAAAGCAATGAATTAACATCAAAGTTCTGATATTCAAATTTATAAATATCTGCTTCTACTTGAGATAATTCTATCAATTTTTCAATAAATAATAATAATTCGGAAGAGTTATCATTCATTATTTGAAGATACTTTGTTTGTTTTTCATTTATTTCGCCACTTAAACCTTCAAGCATGGCTTGAGAGAAACCAACAACGGAATGCAGCGGAGAACATAAATAATTAGACATTTTAGTTAATAAAACATTCTTTGTATGGTTTAGAATTTTTTGTTCTTGTCTTTCCGTAATTAATTGGTCTAATAATGAGTGATCTTGAGTATTATCAATAATTGTCAGAATATATCTTTTCTTCTTACCTGAAGAAACATCCGTAACTTTTACGTCTGTGATTTTTGTATTTTGTTCTTCCGAAACTATTTTTAAAATTTGCTTAATTTCTTCATCTTTATTACTGATGATATTATCGGAATTTATAATAAAATACTCGTTAATGTTTTTTCCTCTAAGTTTTTGGGTTTCAAACAGTTTGAAAGCTTTTTTATTTGCGTATAGAATTTTTCCTGTTTCATCAATTACCAGTACGGCTTCAGGCAGAAAAGTCAGTACATTATACTGTTTGCCCAATAATAAACTAAAAAAATTCATGAAAAAATCCCTTATAATATAAATTCCAATACAAAATTATTCTATCATATTGTGATAATTTTGCATAATCTTCACAAATCAATGTTAAATAACATTATCGGAAATAGTTTGAGGAACTTGTCTGTCAAGGGCATCAGGAAGAATATAATTAGTTGACAGTTCCGTATCTTTAATCAGGGAAGCCAAAGCAAAAGCACAATTAAGTTTAATTTCATTTGTAATTTTCTTAATACCGTGTTTCAATACACCGTTAAATAATCCGGGAAAAACAAGAGAATTATTTATTTGATTTGGGAAATCACTTCTTCCCGAGGCACTTATAAATGCACCGTATTCAATTGCTTTATCGGGCATGATTTCAGGTGTGGGATTTGCAAGTGCAAAAACAATCGGTTTATTATTCATAGATTTAATCATTTCTTTATCAACAAGGTTTGGAGCGGATAAACCTATAAAAACATCAGCGCCTTTAATACCTTCTTTTAAAGAACCTTTAAAATTATTTAAATTAGTATATTTGGAAATTTCTTCATGTGCGAAATTATTTTGTTCTCTGCCTTTATAGATAGCACCATCTATATCAAACATTGTTATGTTTGTTGCACCTACGGCAAGAATCAGTTTGCAAACGGCAATTGCAGCTGCACCTGCACCGGAAAATACTATTTTTACCTCATTAACCTTTTTATTTGCAAGATGCAGTGCATTTAATAGAGCAGCCAGTACAACTACGGCAGTTCCGTGCTGGTCATCATGGAATATTGGTATATCAGCTTTTTCAATTAATTTATTTTCTACTTCAAAACATCTCGGAGCTTTTATGTCTTCAAGATTAATTCCCGAAAAAGAATTTTGAAGAAGAAGAATTATTTCAATAATTTCATCGGCATTTTGTGTTTTTAAACATAATGGCAATGCGCTGACATCACCAAGTTCTTGGAAAAGAACTGCTTTACCTTCCATTACGGGTAATCCTGCAAGTCCGCCTATATCACCGAGTCCTAAAACGGCACTTCCGTCCGATACTATACCAACAGGCTTTTCTTGCGGTTTTTCGGTTAATTCCGTTTCTATAACACCGCCTGCCATTTGTCTTAATTGCAGAGATTTTTCATTTGTTGTTCCTGTTAATTTATCATAGCTGAACATAAAAAGATTTTTGGATATGCATAAGAAAAACTCTTTTAAATCGGCAGCAGCACCTTTTAATACAGGAATATTAACATTAAAATCAATATTTTTAACTTCCGGTTCAATTAAACTCAAGTCAACGGCACCAAAAGACGGTTCAATATTGTTTACTACCAGTTTTATTTTTTCAGGTTCTTTTGAAGAAATTTCAAAAGGATATGCATCAATTCCTAAAGTACTTTTTAGAAATATTGCACGGTTCAAAGATGTTTGGTAATCAAAAGAAATAACCGCAACGGAATTTTCTCTGTTTGTATATTCAAAAGACATTTCCGGATTTTCTTTTATTTTCAGACATGATGCTGCAACTCCGGGGGTATATACAATAGCTAAAGCATCTTTATCTTTAACTTCGACTTTTGATATTATTTTTATTCCTTGATATTTCGCCATTATTTTCTTACTTTATTTTCTGTACCTTTAAGGAGTCGTTTAATATTTTCCTTGTGCCTTATTATTACATATATTGCACATATTGCAGCAAAGCAAATATAGTAAATATTTGGATATATTGCTGTCATAATAATCGGAGCTAAAGAAACAGCAATAATTGAACCTAAAGAAACATATTTTGTAAAGAAAGTTATTAATCCCCATATAGCAGCAACAGCCAACCCTACCGGCCAAGATAAAGCAACGAGTGCTCCAATGCCTGTTGCAACTGATTTTCCTCCTGAAAAACCTAAAAATATTGATTTACTGTGACCTATAATAGCGCCAAGAGCTGCTAATACCGGTCCGATACCGAATACTAAAAATATGTCACCTTGTTCATTTGCAAAATCTTCATAATTACCGTATTTGTATGCAAGTAAAACAGGTATTATACCTTTAAGTGCATCCAAAAGAAGTACCGCAAAGAACCACTTTGTTCCCATTATTCTTTTTACGTTTGTTGCTCCTGTGGAACCCGAACCCGTTTCACGAATATCGATATTTTTAAATTTTTTTACTATTAAATAACCTGTAGGTATTGAACCGATTAAATATGACAAAATAAAAACAGTTATAAATTTACCAATCATTACTAATATAAGAGTTGTCGTCATTTTTTCTCTTCCTTTTCTTTAGCTTGAATTTTAATAGGAGTTCCTTTGAAACCAAAAGCTTCTCTTAATTTATTTTCTAAATATTTTACGTAATTATCTTTTAAAAAGTCTTCATTATTGATAAATAAAACAAAAGTTGGCGGTTGAGTTTTAACCTGAGTTGTATAGAATAGTTTTAAACGTTTTCCTCTTATACTTGCAGGCGGAGTCATGGAAACAGCATCCATAACTACTTTGTTTAAAAGGCTGGTCGAAATTCTTTTAGTTGCCTGTTCATATACTTCTTTTGAAAGTTTATATAAATTTACCAATCTTTGTTTGGTTTTTGCACTTATGAAAACTTTAGGAACATAATTAAGGAAAGGCATTTCCAAATCTATTTCTTTTTCAAATTTATTAATTGTTGTAGATTCTTTATTTTCAATCAAATCCCATTTATTAACGGCTAAGATAATTGCTTTACCGGAATCAATAATAGTGCCAGCGATTTTTTTATCTTGGTCTGATATACCTTCTGTTGCATCAATAACTAATATTGCGACATCGCAATTTCTTATTGCGCGAATAGAACGGTCAACCGCAAATTTTTCAATACCCCAATCTACTTTTGATTTTTTTCTTATTCCTGCCGTATCAACAAGGATAAATTCTTCACCCTCATATTTAACTTTAGAATCTATTGCATCACGTGTGGTACCTGAAACATCCGATACAATAACTCTTTCTTTGTTTAAAAGAGCATTTACAATGGATGATTTACCTACATTAGGTTTTCCGACAATAGCAATTCTAATATTTTCAGATTTTTCTTCTTTTTCTAAATATTCAAAATCTTTTGTAACTGCATCTAACAGGTCGCCTACACCACCTGAACCATGCAGAGCAGAAATAGCAATGGGTTCTCCCATAGAAAGAGCATAAAATTCATTTGCATTTATGAATTGAACGGGGTCATCAAGTTTATTGACCGCAAGGAAAATTTCTTTTCCGCTTTTTCTGAGGACATTAGCTATATCATAATCAATAGGGTTTAATCCTTCTTTTCCGTCAACAATAAAGATAATCTTGTCTGCTTCTTCACATGCAACTTTTGCTTGAGTGAAGATGTTAAGCATAATTTCATCTTCGTCCCCAGGAATTATACCGCCTGTATCAATTATTGTGAATTCTTTTTCCATCCATTCAACGTCGAAGTATATTCTGTCACGTGTGACACCTGCCTGATCATCGACAATAGAGTGTCTTGAACCCAATATACGATTTACTAATGTGGATTTACCCACATTAGGACGTCCAACTATTGCTACTATCGGTTTATTTGCCATTTATTTTTCCAATTATCTGATAATTGCTATTGTAATACAAATAAACAATACTAACCAGTTATTAAGATTAATCCTATAATTTTGTTCACAAAACAGAAAAAATTATATAGCACAATCTAAACATGACAAAAAATTATCACATAATAAAAAATTCGATGAAAATTTATTGCAGATAAAATATTCAACCGATACTTGTTTGGCATTATTTATAAATAAAAAGTTGACTTGGTTTAATTTCAAGCGCATCACATAATTCAAACAAAAGATGAATACTAATTCCGCGTTTCGCAGTTTCAATTTTGGCAAGATGCTCTCTGGAAATATCAAGAATATCAGCAAGAGCATCTTGAGATAATTTCTTTTCTTTCCTATATTTTGCAATATTTTTGCCTAATTGTTTTAATCTTTTATCGTCGTAATTCATATCCACATTGTGATACAACCCATGTTAAATGTATATAGTCCTATAGTTTACAATTATGAAAAGTCATATGTTATAAATATTTTGATATAATAAAAAATATGAAAATAATAATTTTTGACTTAGACGGTACATTATTAAATACACTCAATGATTTATATATCTGTTTCAATTATGCAATTGAAAAATTCGGTTATCCCAAAAGGACGATGGAAGAAATAAAATCGTTTGTAGGTAACGGTATAAAAAAGGCAATAGAAAGAGCATTGCCTCATAAAGTAAATGAGGATGAGCTAAACAAAATAGTAAATGAGTTTAAAAATTATTACATTGAGCATATGAATGAACATACTCAGCCTTATGACGGTGTAGTTGATATGTTGAAAGAGTTAAAAGATAAGGGATACATAATAGCTGTTGTTTCAAACAAGTATGATAATGCTGTAAAGGGACTTTGTAAAAGATATTTTGGTGATTTAGTAAATATAGCAGTGGGTGAAACTGAAAAAATAAGGAAAAAACCTGAAAAAGACGGTATTTTAAAAGTTTTAAATGAACTTAATGCAGGAACTATACAAGAAAATGATATTATATATATAGGAGATTCCGAGGTGGATGTGGAAACTGCAAGAAATGTAAAAGTTCCTTGTATAAGTGTTTTATGGGGTTTTAAGGATAAAGATTTTTTGAAAAAGAACGGGGCAAGTATTTTTGCAGAAGTTCCGAATGATATAATAAAAATAATTGAAAAAAAATTATATTTAGAATAGAATAAACGAGAGTGATGCAATAAGCCGGAGTGGCGAAATTGGTAGACGCATCAGACTCAAAATCTGACGCAGCTCACCCTGCGTGCCGGTTCGAGTCCGGCCTTCGGCAAATTAAACAAAAAGAAGAACCCATTTGGGTTCTTTTTTTTATTTATATAGTTTTAAATTAAAATCTTCCGTTCCATCTGGAATAATCATCATCAAGAAGTCTTGATAATTGTTTTTTTGTTATTA
>JAEELO010000095.1 GCA_016282705.1 Candidatus Gastranaerophilales bacterium
AAGATGTTTATCACAAGCACTTGATAATCCTACAAGACCTTTTACGGCAGTAGTCGGCGGTGCAAAAGTTTCATCTAAAATAGGTGTTTTGGAAAACTTACTTGATAAAGTAGATAATATGATAATTGGCGGCGGAATGGCTTATACATTCGTAAAAGCAAATGGCGGAAAAATAGGTACTTCAATATGTGAAGATGATCAATTGGAAGTTGCAAAAGCAATTGAAAAGAAAGCTGCTGATAAGGGCGTTAAGTTAGTTATGGCTACAGATGTTTTGGTTACTGATGATTTTTCAGGAAACGGTACAAACAAATTTGTTAAAATCAATGAAATTCCTGACGGATTTGAAGGTGTGGATGCAGGTTTAGAATCAAGAAAAGCATTCGCTGAAGTTTTAAAATCATCTAAAACAATATTAATGAACGGTCCTGTAGGAGCATTTGAAAATCCTAAATTTGCAGAAGGTACAAAAGCAGTACTTACAGCAATAGTAGAAGCTACTAAAAATGGTGCAACATCAGTAATTGGCGGCGGCGACTCAGTAAGTGCGGCTAAAAAATTCTGTAAAGCTGAAGATTTTACTCATGTTTCAACAGGCGGTGGTGCTTCCTTAGAATTTATTGAAGGTAAAGTTCTTCCTGGTGTTGCAGCTTTAGACGATAAATAACAGTAATATAATATAGATTTACATATAGCTGAAATCATGATAAATACATGGTTTCGGCTATTTTTTTATTAAATAAAAGTTAATGATTTACTGTTATTGGGAAATAATAATAATGTAAAATTTTTTATATATATAATGGAACACGAGTGAACAGTTACATGAACTTAAGTCAAATAAAAGCTCAATATATTGATTATTTGATACAAAATGGGATTTTAGATGAAAATAAAATATCCCAAATTAGTTCTATGCCTATTAGTGTTTTTTTAACAAGTAGTGAATTCAGTAAGTTTATAAAAGAAAATCTTTCTGCTTTAGGCATAAAAAGTACAAACGAAATACCTACTTTAGCAGATATTATTTTTATGAAAAATGATGAGGAAGATACAAATTCGCAGACTGCACAGAACAATGCGGATAATGTCTATTCAAACATATATCCAAAAAATGAAGTAACGTATAATAAGGCCGATTATTCCAAAAATTATATTACTAATGAATATGATAAAAACGGCAATCTTTTAAGTCAAACGGTTTCTGTTTATAATACAACAGGTGTTCCAAAGTCTAAATATATTACGGAATTTGGTTCCGATAATGATATAAATTCGGAATTTCAAATGGAATATGGAGATAATAAAGGAGCAGATTTTTCAATAGGATACTCGGAGCAAGGTTCTAAAGGTGATTGCTGGTTAATAGCTACTTTAAACAGTTTAAGTTATACCGATGAAGGAAAACAAATTATTAAAAATGCTATTTCTAAAAATTCAGATGGTTCTTTTTCAATAGAATTTAAAGGTGTTAATACTAAAATTAAAATTACGCAAGAAGAACTTGATGCTGCAAAAAAATCAGATAAATATGCAGCAGGTGATGATGATATAACCCTTTTTGAATTAGGTTTTGAAAGTGTTATTAACAAAATTGAAAAAGGTGAAATTCATATTGACGGTAATCATCAAGGTTTAACTATTAAAGAAGGACAGCAATCTAATAATCCTCTTGAAGGAGGAAATCTTGAAGATGCAATCTTCTTATTAACAGGTAAAGACGTTATTTCCGAATTTAAAGCTTCAGGAACAAGTTCCGAAAAGTTTGATGAAATTTTAGATGCTTTAAAAAATAATCCTGATAAATATGCGGCAATTATAGGTTTTAGTGCCGGAAACAAACCTTTGACCTTAAAAGATATTAACGGTAAAGATATTTGTACAATGGATGCAGGTACAAATCACGTATTTAGTATAAAATCTATTGATGATGAAGGTGTAACTATTGTTAATCCTTGGGATTCATCTAAAGAATATAAAATATCACTGGAAGATGCAAAAAAATTAGCATCAGGCATTCAATATCTTGCACTGAATAATAGTTTTGAAGGAGCAAATACTTCAAATACAAATAAATCAGATGCTTCTCAATCATCAGAAACATCACCGACATCAACATCGGAAACAAATTCAACCGGTGGAACAAATCCAACCGGAGGTACAAATCCGACCGGAGGAACAAATCCAACAGGTGATACAAATCCGACAGGAGGAACTCAAAATCCGACAAATACAGGAGATAATACACAAACTGAAACCAAAAAAGACATAAAAGATATGTCTCTTGATGAATTGAAAGCTCAAAGAACAACAACAGATGGTGAATTAAAAACAAATCAAGATAAATATAATGCCATAATGAACGGTACAGATGAGACAATTAATAATTTAAAAACGGCTGCCGATGATGCTTATGCCAAATTTCAGGATGAAATAAAAAAAATTAATGCAGATTTAGCTAAAGATTATGATACCGCTAAAAAGAAAGTTGATGATAAGCAAACAGAAATTGATAATAATGAAAAAGAAATAACTGATACGGAAACAAAATTATCTGCAGCGGAAACAAAAGTTTCTAATGCCGAATCAAAAGTTAATACGATAAACAATTCTATTTCTGCTCTGGAAAGTGCTTTATCTTCTGCAAAAGAAGAAGACAAGGCATATATAAGAGAAAAACTTGAGGCTGCAAAACAAGCATTACAAGCAGCTGAAGAAGAAAAAAATGCTGCAATTAACGAAAGAGATAATTTAAAAACAACATTAGAAACTTTAAATAGCAAAAAGACACAACTTGAAGGTGAAATGACACCGTTAAAAGAAGAAGTTACAAGATTAGAGGGCGAAATTGCACAATTAACGGATGAAGAAAAACATCCCGAAAATTCAGATCTTAAAACTGCTTATGACAATTACAAAAATCTGGAAGAACAATATGAAACAGGAAAAACCAATGCTGCAAAAGAAGCAAAAGAAGCGATTAATACCAAGCAAAAAGAATTAAATGATATTGATAAACAAATAACCATTCAAGAAAATCAACAGCTTGAAAAAGAATTTTCCGCTAACAAAATGGAAAAACAAATTGATGATAAATTAAAAGAATTAGGTGCTACAGGTACTATTGTAGTTACAAAAAATAATGACGGCACATATAGTGCTGTTGAAAAGTTGGATGGAATTCAAGTTTCATATGATTTTGATAAAGACGGAAACCTGATCAGTTATACAAATTCAATCGGAACATTTAAAGCCGACGGAGATAATGTTATTTTATTTACGGAACAGGGTGAACGTGTAAATCAATCAGGTAATGTATTACAAAAGCATGTAAAAAATCAATCAGATAAAGACACAAAAAATAAATTAATGAATAAACAAGCCGGCGTATTAGAAGGTGTAACGGTTGAGGATGTTGTTAAAAGTATAAAATCATCTTCTCCTCAAGCTGAATTATTTATAGACAGAGCTTTAAATGAATATGATACGGGTAAATACGGACAAAGCAACTGGTGTGTAATATATACGGAAGCAGTATTTAACCAGTTTAATCATCAAATAGGAATAGGCAGAAAAACTATTCATTCCGATGATGTTAAACAGCACAATCAGGAAATAAACCAAGAAAGTGCTAAAACAGGTGATATATATAACAATAATCACCATATAGGTATGGTTTTACTGAATATTAAAAATTCTAAAGGAGAATACATTACTATAACTGCTGATTATTCTAAAAGCAGAGTCTGGATGAATATTAGAGGAAAATCATCAGAAAACAGGTACTTTAAAGGAATTTCCAATTCATAAAAATATAATTCCGTTTTTAAAAATTTTTGAATTATAATTTTATTAGCATGGAGGCTTTTAAATGAAAGTACTTGTCGGAATGTCAGGCGGTGTAGATTCTTCTGTTGCAGCATTGTTATTAAAAGAACAAGGCTATGAAGTAGTTGGTGCAACGATGTCACACTGGGGACACAGTGCAATCTTTAATAAATTAAATAAAAAAATAGAAGAAAGACAACAAAAAGCCGGTACTCATTGTGCTTGTCTAAGTCCTGATGAGGAAGAAGATATCGAACAGGCTAAAAAGATTTCCGAAAAACTTGGTATAGAACACCATGTTATTGAATGTGCAAAAGAATACGAAGAGATAGTTATTAATTATTTCAAAGAAGAATATATGCAAGGAAGAACGCCAAATCCTTGTATAAAATGTAACAGATATATTAAATTTGGAGTTTTTCCGGAGCTTGCAAAAAAATCAGGTATAGAGTTTGATAAATTTGCAACAGGTCATTATGCAAGAATAGAGGAAGAAA
Source organism: Candidatus Gastranaerophilales bacterium (assembly GCA_016282705.1). GTDB lineage: Bacteria > Cyanobacteriota > Vampirovibrionia > Gastranaerophilales > Gastranaerophilaceae > Avigastranaerophilus. Next base: position 4,326 of record JAEELO010000095.1, read on the forward strand.
ACGGAAAATATTATCTTAAAAAGGGTATAAATCCTAAAAAAGACCAGTCTTATTTTTTATACGGTCTTACTCAAGAGCAGTTATCTAAAATCATACTGCCCTTAGGCTCTTATACAAAGGAAGAAATAAGAGAAATTGCAAGAAAAAACGGTTTTGAAGTTGCTGATAAACCTGATAGTCAGGATTTTTACAGCGGTGATTATAATGATATCCTTGATGCAGAACCTAAAAAAGGTAATATAGTGGATATAAACGGTAAAATTTTGGGAACTCATATGGGATTCTGGAATTATACAATAGGTCAAAGAAAAGGGTTGGGGGTTGCTTCAACGGCTCCTTTATATGTAAAAGAACTCAGAAAAGATACAAATGAAGTGGTTGTTGCTTTTAAAGAGGATTCTTTAAATGAAGGGTTAATTGCCAATAACGTAAGTTTTAATGCGGAAATTAAGCCTAATGAACCCGTAAAATGTCAGGCTAAAATCCGCTCCGCTCAAATGCCAAAAGATGCGGTTATAAAATTACTTGATAACGGAAAAGTTGAGGTTATTTTTGAAGAGCTTCAAAATCCTATTGCAATAGGTCAATCTGCTGTTTTTTACAACGGAGATACCGTACTTGGCGGCGGTATTATAGAAAGTGCTTTTTAAATGGATAAACAGGAACTTTTGAAATTATATAATTCTGATTTAAATGAGCTATTAAAAATTTCTTCCAAATATATGACGAATAATGTTGAATTTTGTTCGCTTGTTAATGCAAGAAGCGGAAAATGTTCGCAAAATTGTAAATACTGTGCTCAAAGTTCGCATTACAGAACAGATATAAAAGAATATCCTTTGATATCAAAGGAAGAAGTTATAAAAGCTGCAAAAGAAGCAAAAGAAAACGGCGTAATTCGTTTTGCAGTTGTAACTTCAGGCAAATCACCCGATGAAGAAAATTTTGATAAAATACTTGAATTTATAGATGAGTTAAATAAAATAGAAGGAATTAAAAGTTGCGCATCTATTGGTATTTTAAATGAAGAGCAGGCTAAAATTCTTGCTCAACATGGACTAAAAAGATTTCATCATAATATAAATACATCAGAATCATATTATAGCGATATTTGTACAACACATAATTGGCGTGACCGTTTTAACACTTGTAAATTAGTAAAAAAATACGGTATGGAATTATGCTGCGGTGTAATTCTCGGCATGGGAGAAAGTGTAGAACAACGTGTTGAGATGGCACTGGAGCTTTCTGAAATACAACCCGAATCAATACCCATAAATATATTAATGCCTATACCTAAAACTCCGTTTGAAAATTATGAAAATAAAATAGATGAAGAAAATGTTTTAAGAACTCTTGCGATATTTAAAATTGCAAATCCAAAATCCGTATTAAGATTTTGCGGCGGAAGAATGAGATTATCAAATGAAAATCAGGAATTAGCTTTAAATACTTGTGTAGAAGGAATAATGACGGGTAATTATTTGACAACTATCGGCAAAAAACCGCAAGAAGATATAGAAACTGTTAAAAAATTAAAGAAAAATCTTGTAAAATTATAAAATACTGTAAAATCCTTTTACAATTTTGGTTAAAAGTAAAAACAGTTATATAATGTAGCTATGGCAGAAAATGGAAAAATAAACGAGCTTGAACAAGCTCAACTTGATTTTATTTCAACGGTGAGCCATGAATTAAGGACTCCCCTGACAAGCATAAGAGGTTTTGCGGATACTCTTTTAACTTCTTATGACAGGCTGTCTGTTGAACAAAGAGAAAAATTTTTGCATATAATTAAAGACCAGTCTAACAGACTTATTCACTTGGTTGAAAATTTGCTTACTGTTTCTAAAGTGCAATCGGACAAAGAATTGATAATTTACAAGTCAGTTGACGTTATTCCTTTAATAGAAGCCTCAGTTCAAATGGTTAAAAATCAATATAAAACACATAAATATATCACGAATTATGCAAAAAATTTGCCTAAAATACTTGTTGATACAGATAAATTTCAACAAATAATGATAAATTTAATTGATAATGCTTCAAAATATTCTGAAGAAGGTTCTTCTGTTTATATAACAGCCGGGCAGAATTTTGAAACAAATACACTTTTTATTTCTGTAAAAGATGAAGGTATAGGTATAAATGAAGAAGATATAACAAAGATTTTTAATAAGTTTTCAAGAGTAGATTCCCCGTTAACAAGAAAAATACAAGGAAACGGTTTAGGATTATATATAACAAAAACTCTTGCAGAAAAAATGAACGGAAAAATAAGTGTAACAAGCTCAAATAAAGGAAGCGAATTTGTTGTGGAATTTAGTGCTGCAACACCTGAAGATGATGCAAAAAAGAATATAAAAGAGTAAAAAATGCTGGAAAAAGTAGTATTAATAATAGACAAAAGAAAAGAACAATCCGTTAAGTATAAGAAAATACTTGAAAATAGCGATATGACAGTTATTATTGCTTCTGATTTTGCAAAAGCATTAAATATGATGAATTCTTTTGAACCTGAATTAATAATGATTTCAGATAGTTTGGATTTTAATATAAAAGAAGCAATTAAACAAATCAGAGTACTGACGTATAATACAAGACCTGTGGTAATTGCACTTTCAAAATCAAATCATATTCAAGATAAAATAGATATTTTAGATTCAGGTGCGGATGATTTTTTAAGCGAACCTATTAATATAAATGAATTTAAAGCAAGAATAACCGCACATTTAAGACGAAATTTAGAAAATTGTTTTTCCGAAAAGACAATGCTTTTTACCTCCAAAATATCTTATAAAATGGTGAAACGTGTTTTAAATAATAATAAAGAATGGGCGGCAATGCTCATAGATATTGATAATTTGGAATTTTATAAAGAAATATACGGAGAACTTGCAACCGATAAATTGTTACAGACATATTCCGCCATAATAAAATCGGCTATTGATTCTGATGATTATTTAGGTCAAATTGCCGAGGATGATTTTATTGTAATTACAAACTATGAAAAAGCAGAGAGAATAGCAAATTATTTGGTTTATGCTTTTGATACAGTGGTATCTAAATTTTATTCCGAAACTGATGCAAAACGCGGATTTGTCTTTATGCATGGTGATGATGAAGCCGAAAATAAAGTAAATCTTGTTTCCACAAGTATTGGTATTATCTCAAATAAATATAAAAAATATAATGATTTAAAACAGGCAATAAGTTCATTAATTACAACTCACAAGCTTGCAAAATATAAAACAGGTTCATCTTATGTATTTGAACGTCCTAAAATAAGTGCGGATAATGCAGTTGAAATTCCTGAACTCAATAATAATATATTAATTGCAGAGCCGGATGAGGCATTATCGGTTTTACTGGAAGCAACGGCAAGACTTCAAGGGTATAATGTCAAAGTAGTTAATGAATATGAAGAAATTTTTGAAATCTTGAAAGAATATAATCCTGCAGTAATTATTTTGGATGCGGGAAATACGGAGACTTTAAAAGGGCTTGAAACATGCGAAAAATTAAAATTAGAAAATCCTAAAATCAAGTCTAATATTATATTTACAACAACAATTCACGATAAAGAATTAGTTTTAAATGCAGGTGCGGATTTATACCTGCCAAAACCATACGAATTATCAGTTATGTTTGGCTGGATAAAAAAATTTATTGAAGATTATAACAGTTAAGGAGATATAAATGAAAGTAAAAGCAGAAAAGAAATCCATACTTGATATAGATGCTGATGTCATAGTAGTAAACCTTTTTGAAGGAGTAAAAATCCCCGGCGGAGTTACGGGTATTGTCGATAAAGCATATAAAAAAGTAATTTCGGATTTTGTTATTAAAAAAGAAAAATTTGAAGGTAAATATGGCGATATATATGAACTTCCGATAGTATCAAACGGTAAAAAAATTCTTATAGCAGGACTTGGCAAACAATCGGATTTCAACTATACAAAAGTCAGAGATTTAACCGCAAAAATAGCAAGACTGTGTAATTCTTTTAAAACGGTAAAAAAAGTTGTATCAATATTACATGGCGCAGGAATAGCAGGATTAGATGCGGAGTTATGTGCTCAAATGATAGCAGAAGGTGCTGTTTCGGGTACATATTCATTTGATAAATATAAATCAGTTAAAAAAGAACATAATGTAAAAGAATTTATAATTGCGGAAATTGATAATGAAAAATTCAAAAAAGCAAAAAAAGGTGTTGAAAAAGGTTTGGTAGTTGCCGAAAATCTCAATATGGCAAGAGATTTAATCAACGAATCATCTCAATATCTTTATCCTGAAACACTTGCGGATTTTGCCGTAAAAAATTCAGGTGTAAAAACGACGGTTTACAATAAAACACAAATTAAAAAAATGGGAATGAACGCATTTTTGGCTGTCGGTCAGGGAAGTGCTCATGAGCCTAAATTTATACATATGGTATACAAACCCGAAAAAACTTCAAAAAAAATTAGAAAAATAGCAATAGTCGGTAAAGGTATTACATTTGATGCGGGCGGATTGGATTTAAAACCTGCAGCATCAATGCTGACAATGAAAGATGATATGTCAGGTGCTGCTGCTGTTATTGCAACAATGAGAGCAATATCTCAATTAAAACCGAATGTAGAAGTACATGCACTTGTTGCTGCATGTGAAAATATGCCTTCAGGAAGTGCATATAAACCGGGGGATGTCATAGTTTCAAAAACAGGAAGAACAATAGAAATAGATAATACCGATGCGGAAGGCAGAGTAACACTTGCTGATGCTCTTGCGTATGCGGAAGAACTCAATGTAGATGAAATAATAGATATTGCTACTTTAACAGGTGCTTGTGTTGTTGCATTGGGTACTGTTGCAAGCGGTATTATGGGAAATAATGAAGCAAAAATATCTGAATTTATAAAAACGGCTGCAGTTGCAGGTGAAAGATTTTGGCAAATGCCAATGTATGAAGAATATGGTGATACCTTAAAAAGTGATATTGCGGATACTAAAAATACAGGCGGAAGAATGGGCGGAACATCCGCAGCCGGCATATTCTTATCTAAATTTATTAAGAAAACACCTTGGCTTCACTTAGATATTGCAGGTACCGCTTTCTTGGATAAACCTAATTCAGAAGGCATAAAAAATGCCACAGGTGTCGGTATAAGAAGTTTGATTAAGTATATTACAAAATAAGGAGTGTTAAATGGCATTATTTCTGTTTTGTTTATTATTAATAATATGGATATTGGTTCTGCAAAATAAAATTTCGGCATTAAAAATAGATATTAATGAATTGGAAAGACTTGTAGCCAATTTAAACAAAAAAATAACGGTTTTGTGTAACGAAAATAAACAAAATACGGAAAATATCGTAAATAATATTGAACAACAAGAACAACCTCAAAAAGAAGAACAAATAATTGATAATCAATCTGAATTTATCGTCAAAGAAAATAACATCAATGAAAAAGAAGAAATTGAGAAAGATGTAACAGAAAAAGCCGAACAGGAAGAAAAATCGGTTTATTCTCATTATTCCAATATTCATACAGTTCAAAATGAAGATAAAAGTATTGAAAAAATGTTTCTCGGAAATATTTATGCAATAGTGGGCGCAATAGGTTTAATTGCAGCCTGCTGCTTCTTTGCAACAAAAATTGCAGAATATTTAAGTCCGCTTATGAAAACTATTATCGGACTGTTAATAGGTGTCGGTATAATAATTACAGGATTAAAAATTAATAAAAAAGAAAATCTCAAACAATATTCAGAAGTAGTGACAGGTACCGGTTTTGCAATTCTTTTCATAATTGTTTATTGTGCAACACTGTTGGCACATGTGTTCTCAATGCCTGTATGTACACTAATTGGCTTTATTATACTAATAGCGGCATACTTTATTGCAGATAAGCAAAAAACAGTTTCTATGCTTGCAATAGCATTAATAGGCGGTTATTTAAATGTTCTTATTGCTTCTAATGAAGCATCGTTTATTGTCTTTTTCTGTTATTTAATCTTTTTGAATTTAATTTCCATAATATTTGTTCTGCGTAATCCGGAAAAAAATCATATAAATATAATAAACATTATAGTAACTACTGTTTTAACCTTGGGTTATATGATTTCAAATTATAAGGAAATGACGGCATTTAATATTATATATCCTGCGATATTAAGCATAATGTATTTATTATATGATGTAAAATTAAGAACTGATAATGATAAATATGATGAAATAGGCTGTTTAAATTGGTTTAACTATGGTTGTGTTACACTTTTATCAATATTTATTTTGCATGATAAATATTATGCAGGTTTATTTCAATTGTTTACGGCAGTGTTAGCAGGATTTGCAGCTTGCTGGTTTATGGCAAAAAATCTATATAAATTCAAAATATATTTAAGAATAATGTTATTAAGCTTATATTTAATAATAACATTTACTACAGAAGGAACACTGAGAATAGGTTTATGGTCACTTGGTGCAATAATTCTCTGTTATGTTTCAAGTACTTATAACAAAGAATACCTTGCAAAATGGTCTTTAGGTTTTGTTTGTTCGGCAATAGCGGGAATATTTATTCTTAATAAAGATATGATTTATTTATTTAATGCAAGTTCATATTGCCCTGTATTTAATACAAGAACTTTATCGTTCATGGCTCCTGTTTTGGCTTGTTTTGTATGTTCCACAATCTTTGATAAGATGAAGGATGAATATTGCAAAACCTTTGCATCATTTATGAAATTCTGTGCAATATCATTAATTTATGTTCTTATTACGTTTGAAATTAGTGATTATATCCAATATACATTTGGAGGAAAGACAAATATTACATTTATTTTCGGCATGATTTATTCAATAATCGGTTCTATATACTGCTTGCAAATGAGATATATGTCAAAACTTGCACTAAGAAATCTTTATATATCAGCATCGGCAGTGGCAGGAGTAATAGCTCTAACATTGTTATTTACAATAGGTCTTACCTATAATCCTATAGATAGCTTTATTCCGATTGTAAATATCAGATTTATTGCATATATTTTTGCAATAGCATCTTCTATATATTTGGCTAAAGAAACAAACAAGGATGCCTTTAAATATTTGGCAGTATTTTTAGGTTTTATGCTTATTTCCGTTGAAGGAATTGATTACGTTAAAAGCATAAATAATGATAACTTAAACTATATGCTGTCTATACTATGGATTATATATGCAGGTATATTAACCGGAATAGGTATATTTAAAGATATAAAATATCTTAAAGTTTCAGGTATAATAATTACCTCGCTTGCAATAATTAAAATAATAGCAATTGATATGGCAAATGTTGAAACTATATATAGGATATTGATTTCTTCATTTATCGGTATAATTCTTTTAGGCATTTCTTATTACTATAATTCAAAACAAAAATAGGAGAAAAAATGAAATTTCATACAAAATATTTATGGTTTAATACACAAAAACACAGAGAATATATAAATATAACAGGTGATGTTGAACAGGCGCTTGAAGAAAGCGGAATAAAAGAGGGAATGATTTTGGTCAGTGCTATGCATATAACGGCAGGAGTATATGTAAATGATGCGGAATCGGGACTTATATCAGATATAGATAAGTGGGCAGAAGAATTAGCACCGTTTGATATTAATTATAATCATCACAGAACGGGTGAAACAAACGGTGACAGTCATTTAAAAAGTTTGTTAATAGGGCATGAAGTTATAATACCGGTTACAAACGGAAGATTGGATTTTGGGCCATGGCAGCAGGTTTATTATGCCGAATTTGACGGTCAAAGAAGAAAAAGGGTTCTTATAAAGGTAATGGGTGAATAATGTATAAAGCAATAAAAACAGCAAAAACAAAGCTGAATAATAAAATAGAACTCTTTGAAATTAAAAATTCGAATTATGATAAAACAGTTTTAATAATCGGTGTTTTTCACGGAGAAGAACCGCAGGGTGAATATCTTATAAATAAATACTTAAAAGAAGATTTATCCGAAATAAAAAACAGATTGTTAATTATTCCATGTTTAAATCCTGACGGGAAAAACGTAAATAAAAGACAAAATGCAAACGGAATTGACTTAAACAGAAATTTTCCTACCAAGAACTGGGAAAAAATCGAAAATCCCGAATATTTCGGAGGAGAAAAGCCTGCAAGCGAAATTGAAACGCAGTTTATGATAGATATTCTTTCTGAGATTAAGCCGGATGCAATATTATCGATACACGCACCGTTTAAAGTTGTAAATTATGACGGGCCGGCAAAAACCTTAGCGGAAAAAATATCAAAAATTACGGGTTATCCTGTTCAAGCTGATATTGGTTATCCTACTCCGGGGAGTTTTGGTAATTATGCAGGAGTGGAAAGACAAATTCCGACAATTACTCTTGAACTGCCAGAAAACGAAACAAATGAAGAATTGTGGCTCAAAAACAAGCCGGTTATTAATTACCTTGCCTTTGAATATTAGGGTGTATAATAAAGCTATGAGATTAGATAAATTTTTAAAAGTTTCAAGATTAATAAAAAGAAGAACGGTTGCAAATAAAGTATCCGACCAAGGAAGAATATATGTAAATGATGTTATTGCAAAACCTGCAAAACAATTAAAAGAAGGGGATATTATCACTATTGTTCAAGCGGATACTCAAATAAAAGTCAAAATAGTTAAAATTCCGAATAATAATGTATCCGTTCAAGAAGCCTCCACATTATATGAATTAATTAATTAATAATTTAAATCCAAGATTTATTTATGCTATTATTTTCACATGGCAATGATTTAAGGAGATGTCCATGAGCCAAACACTAGAACAAGAACTGTATAAATCAGTTGAAAAAAATACTCCCGATTACATTAAAAATAACAAATATATTGATATAGATAATAAAAACGAATTTGTTTTTACATTAAAAAAAGAACATCTTTTACCGTATGATTCAAATACAAATCCAAACGGCTTGAATCTTGATAATTGGTTAAAAAACTATGAAAAAGAAGCAGCCGTTTCAACAGCAGGGATAAGAGGTCCTCAAAATATTTTATTTCCTTATGATGTAAGATTTCCTATTAATATTATGGGGATTATGCTTGCTACATATGCAAAAGCATTGGTTGCAAAACAAAAGTATTCAGGTAAAAAACTGTTAAAACTGGTCGGAAGAGAAGTTCGTTATAATTCCGATAAGTTTTTGGATTTAATTGCAAGGGTTCAAGCAGCACAAGGTATTGAAACATTAACAACATATCAAAGAAAAACAATGCCTATTTGGCTTGCTTCATTTTTGGCTTTTAAACTTGATTTGCTCGGCGGTGAATATATTACTTCAAGTCACGGTATAAGTGTTAAGAACGCAACTAAAGATTTAAATTCGCAAGGAAGCCAGTATCTTCCCGAAGAATCAATGGAATTTGTTAATAAAATCAAAGAAATTTTTAGTAAGGTACGAGAAAACGGTTATTATGAAATAAGAATTGCCAAGTCTGATGACGAATTAATTAATGAAAGTTTTATGAAAACTATCAATAACGGTATAGATTTATATAAGGAATACCTTGAAAACGGAGTTGCAAATAAAGAAAATTTAGAGTTAATTAATGAACTCAAAAATAAAATTATAATAGAAAATGTAGGCGGCAGTGCATATAATACATTAAGCAAAATTCTTGAAGGCTTTAATATCAGCAATAAATTTGATTGGATGAATATTGAAGAAGACCCGTTCTTTCACGGAATAGGTAAATACGATACCGATCCGAAAGGAAATAAATGTTTTTACGATTATTCCGTTGATGCTACGGTAGTTGCAAAGAAAAAAGACGGAGCAACTTATTTTCCTGTAATTGATACTTTAAATTATGCACAAAAACTTAAACAATATCCGACAGGAACGGTTGTTTTGATTACAGACCCCGACCATGACCGTTTAACCGTTTGCCAGATAGAAGATAAATCCGTATTAAACTTTTTAAATAGAACGGGCATAAGTTATAGCGAACTTGATGAAAACAGGATTTTATGCGTATATACGGCAAATCAATCTTTCTTGTTAATAATGAATTTCTGGGCAGAACAGTTAAAGGCTTCAGGCAGATGGGATAAACATCCGAGATTTATGATTAAGACAACCGCAAGTGCAAAATCTTGGGATGAATGGGCAAAATACAACGGTGTTAAGGTTGTAAATGTTCCCGTCGGCTTTAAAGAAATTGCAAATATAATGAAAAAAGTTGAAAAACAAATTATAGATAATCCCAATAATGATGTTATTGTTACCGATGTATTCGGAAATGATATCAATTTGGGTAAAAATCCGAGAATGGTATTCGCAGGTGAAGAATCAGGCGGAATGATTATAGGCAGTGAAGAACTCATAAAATCAAAAGCAGGAAGAATTGCAATAGCAATGAGAGAAAAGAGTGCTTCAGAAGCTATTATTGTTGCAGCTGCTCTTGCCGCAAAACTTGAAGCCGAAAGAAAAACACTTTCTCAAGCTTTGGATGAAATATTTACCAAAAATGAAATCATTGCAAAATATGATATAAGAGAAGATATTGCATATTATAATGAGTCAGAACCTGATATAGAAAAGCTTACACAAGCTAAAAAAGACGGAGAGGCTTTAAGAACAAAGAATGATTTATTCTATTTAACAATGGCATTGGCCGAATTTGACGGTAAAATTACGCTGGAACAAGTTAAATCCGTATTAAAATCAACATTTCCGGCATTAAAATTCGATAATTTAACGGATATTAAATTTGTAGGCGACGGAACCTTTTTACAATTTACCGATAAATTTATTGAGATACGACCATCAGGTACTGATGCAAAAACAAAAGCATACGGTGCGGGCAGCAGTAAAGAAGATATTGCCGAATTTGCCCGTATTTTGGGAAATTATTCGGGTGAATTAAATGATGAATATCTTGCTATAATTTCAAAAGATTATTACAATAATGCTAAAGATAAATCTATGGCAGAATATTTGAAATTTACAAATAAAGATGCGGATACAAGAGTATTTGAAATCCCGAATTATAAAGAGACATTGGGTATATAAGGAGAAAACAAAATGGCAGAAGAAGCAAATGTATTAGCAACTATTCCAAGAAATGCAACGGAACAATTACAAATAAGCATTAATTCTTATAAAGATAAGAAATACCTTGATTTAAGAATATATTATACAACAGATGACGGTGCAAACTGGCTTCCTACAAAAAAAGGTGTAACAATATCACCTGATAATTTAGTTACATTAAAGGATGCTGTTGAAAAAGCAATGGAAGAACTTTTAACGGTTGAAGAAGAATAATTAATGACAGATACATCAACAAATGCTAAAGAAAGTTTGAAACAGGGCATATCGTATAAATATGCCCTGTGCCTTGTTGATGTTATGAATTTGGGTACAAGAACTTTTTCATATTTAATTCCCGAACATTTAAAAGACTCTTTAATGATTGGTCAAGCGGTTCTGGTTCCGTTCGGTCACAGAAAACAGAGTATTATTGCCTTTGTTACAGGGTTTTCTGATTATCTTGAGGAGGGAATAAAAGCAAAAGAAATAATAAAAATTGCGGATAGAAGAAGAGTTTTTTCTCTTGATTATTTAAAATTTTTGGAGTGGATTTCAAATTATTATTGCTGTGATATAAATGCGGTTATTCAAGCTGCAATACCAATGAAATTTTTAAAAGAGAATTCAGGTAATGCTCAAAAAGAACGCAGTGAAAAATATATAAAATTTAAAACAAAAGAGGGTGCAACAAAAAGGCAGATAACAATATTAAATCACCTTGAACAATCGGGAGAAATGCCTTTAATAGAGTTTGAAAAATCGATTAAAACTACAAGAGCAACCATTTTAAAAATGAAAGATTCAGGGTTTGTCGAAATAACGGAAAAACCAATCTATCGCGATCCGTTGAATGTATTTAAAGATATACAAAAAGATGATTTTCCCAAGTTATCCGAAGAACAGCAAAAAGCATATGACATAATTTCAAAAAAAATTGATGAACATCATAAATCTCCCATATTATTAAACGGGGTAACGGGTTCAGGAAAGACCGAGATATATTTTAAAGCAATACAAATGGTTTTGGATGAGGGCAGAAATGTATTATTTCTTGCACCTGAGATTGCTTTGGCATCTCAACTCACATTAAGATTAATAAGAAGATTTAATCCCGAAGAAATTGCTATTTGGCACAGCAGTATTTCCGAAGGCGAAAAATATGATGTTTGGAATAAACTTCGTGATAATAAAATCAGAATAATTATAGGTGCGCGTTCGGCAATATTTGCACCTTTAAATAATATCGGACTTGTTATTATTGATGAAGAACATGAAAATACTTATAAACAAACGTCGCCTGCTCCAAGATACGATGCAAGACTGGCTGCGGAAAAAATATGTGAAATCCATAATGCCGTTTTGATAAAAGGAAGTGCAACTCCTGATATTGCTTCTTATTTTAAAGCATTATCAACTGGAGACTTAATTACTCTTGAAAACAGGTTTAATAATGCTTCATTAGCTAAAGTTATTACCGTGGATATGCGGGAAGAATTTTACAAAGACTCCCGCAGCATTTTTTCCAATACTTTGATTAACGCGGTAAACGAAGCATTAAATGATAAAAAACAGGTTATTTTATTGATGAACAGACGAGGTTTTTATACCAGCGTACAGTGTAAAACCTGCGGAGAAGTTATAAAATGCCCTAACTGTGATATTCCGATGGTTTATCATGATTTTGATAAAACATTAAAATGTCATTGGTGTAATACGGTACGGCAAATACCTGATACTTGTCCGTCTTGCGGTTCAAACAATATAAAAATGAGCGGAATGGGAACGCAAAGAATAGAAGCCGTTACGGCTAAATTGTTTAAAAAAGCCCGTATTGAAAGAATAGACTCTGATATTTTAAGTTCAAAAACCAAATATATAGATATTTTAGACAGATTTCAAAAGGGCGATATTGATATTTTAATCGGAACACAAATGATTGCTAAAGGTTTGGATAATAAAAACGTAACGCTGGTAGGTGTTATAGATTCCGATATCAGTTTTATTTTCCCCGATTATCGTTCGACGGAAAGAGGTTTTCAACTGTTAATGCAAGTGGCAGGTCGTGCAGGCAGAGGTGAATATAACGGAAAAGTTATTTTCCAAACGTATAATCCTGATTTATATGCTATAGAGAATGCAAAATCTCAGAATTATTTGAGTTTTTATAAAAACGAGATAGAACGCCGTGAAAATTATGATTATCCGCCGTTTTGCCAGATTATAAAAGTTGTAGTTTCCTCGCATAATGAAGAGAGAGCGGCTTTGTGTGCAAATGAAATAGCAAATATGCTAAAAGAACAGGTTGAAAAAGTTGCTTTAACCGAATATATTGAAATATTCGGAGCAATGAAATGTATAATGTATAAAATTAATACGGAATACAGATATCAGATAATAATAAAAAATAAAATGAATAAAAAAGGACAGTATTTGATTTCAACATTAATGAAAAATACTGAAGCGGCAGATGATATAAAGGTTATTATTGATATTGACCCTGTTGATATAATTTAGAGAATTAATTAACAGGCTTTAAATTAAAATTCAATTCTTGTCTGGTTTTAATTTGTTTTTCTGGATATTTATTTTCAATATTTTGATATTTAATTTTTGGTACTTCATATTCAGCGTTTTCTTTTATTTCAGGATTAGAAATAACTGATTTTTTCTGATAGTTATTTGTTCTTTTTTCGTTTGAAAGAGTAATTTTTGTATCTGAAATTGTATAAGCTTGAAGAAGTGTTCCTGCTGCAAATTCAGCGTCTTTCCCATGTCTTAATAAACCCAATGGTCCAAAAAGAACAGTTAAAGTTACTGTTGAAGCGGTATTTCCGTCAGGATTTGATGCTAAGTTTGCAAGTAATGGAATTTGGGTTCCGTCTACAGCAGTTGTTCTGAAATTACTAATGCCAAGTGAACCGGATTGACCAATCATACCTTTATTTTTATAAGTAGTAATTTCTGCAGTGGCAATAGTTCCTGCCTTTATTAATATATTTCCTTCTGAATCTTTAACATCGGTTTCTACGTTAAATCTGACTATTGAGCCAGCAGATACTGTTTTTGTTGAAACTTTTTCATTTAATGATAATACAACAGTCGTGTTTGCTTTTAAAATTGAATAATAAGTCGTATAGCTTTCGCTTTCAGGTTTATTATAATCATTGTAATAGTAATCATTTTGTTCTAATGCTATAAGTGGGCTGTTAGATAACGATAAAAACCCAATTAAAAGAATATATACTAATAATCTTTTCATTGATTATTCCTTTAAAAAACCTATTTATAAATTTGTTCGGATAATTCTTGTTTTATGTTGTTTACATAAATATGTTCAATAGGAGAGTTATCATCTTTTCTAAGAAAAACATCTTTTATACCGGATTGAACAATAAATCTTTTACATAAAATGCATATAAAATTATGTCCGTAAATGTACATTGTTGCATCTTTACATCTGTCCTGACCTGCCTGAATAATTGCATTTTGTTCTGCGTGTATGCTTCTGCAGGTTTCGTATCTTGTACCCGATTCTATATTATTTTCAATTCTGTAGCATTTGCCTACTTCATAACACGATAC